>NZFI01000032.1:0-9556 GCA_002690595.1 Rickettsiales bacterium | reverse complement strand
TTGATTCTGATACAATTAAACATTTAATAAATTTAGGTCACAAATTAAAAAAGACAAAAAAAAATAAAAAATTTTTACATAAGAAAATTTTAGGAATGATTTTTGAAAAACCTTCAACTAGAACAAGATTATCATTTGAAATTGGAATGAAAGAATTAGAGGGAGAAGTTGTTGTTTTAGATCAAAATGAAACACAATTAGGACGAGGAGAATCTATTCAGGATACAATTAGGGTTATGAGTAAATACGTACATATAATTATGTATAGAGGTTTCAGTGAAGAAAGACTAAAAGAAATAGTTAAATCTTCTGAAGTACCAATAATTAATGGCCTTACAGATAAAAGTCATCCTTGCCAGATTATGGCAGATTTAATGACCTTAGAGGAGAAATTTAGTTCTTTAAATGATTTAACAATAGTATGGATTGGTGATGGAAATAATGTATGTAACTCTTGGATACATGCAAATAAGCATTTTAATTTTAAATTAAAAATAGCCACTCCAAAGGGATATGAGCCCGATAAAAAACAAATAAGAAATATAAATAACTTTGGTAAAAGTATAGAAATCTATAATGATCCTTTTGAAGCGGTTGATAAGGCAGATGTATTAATAACCGATACTTGGGTTTCGATGGGAATGAAAGATGCAGTGGAAAGAAAAAAAAAATTTAAAAAATTCCAAGTAAATGAAAAACTAATGAGTTATGCAAAAAAAAATGCTTATTTTCTTCATTGTCTTCCTGCACATAGAGGTAATGAAGTTTCTGCAGAGGTAATCAATGGACCTCAATCATTAGTATGGGAAGAAGCTCATAATAGACTTCATGTTCAGAAAGCAATCCTTTTATGGTGTATGTATATGGATGGTTAAACATTATTTATTAAAAGTACTCTTAACAATTTTTTGCATAGTTTTCTTAAACGTTAATGAATTATATTCATTTGATAAAATTAAACTACGTTTCAAAAATATTAATATTGAAAACTCGATAAGGAAACAAAATCAAGATGTGTACTCCAAAAAATTAGTCAATTTTTTAAACAGTTATTTCTCAGACAAAGGGCAAATGAAGAATTTCGTACTAAATGTTTCATTAGATAAATATAATGTAATAGTAAGAAAGCCGAATGAACAAGAAAAAGATAAAAGTTTTTTTAATAAAAAAGAAGCAAGAATTTATTTGCATAAGACAATAGTATCATTTGAAGCCAGAGATATGAGTAAGAAAAAATTAATTGCTTCTTCAGAATTAAAAATTTCAGAATTTAAAAAAATTAATAAATTTGTAGGTTTAAAAGAAAGAAAAAAAATTAATTCTGAACTTTCAAAAATGATAGAAAAAACTTTGGGAAAAGAATTAAGGAGGATAATGCTTTTAAAGCTTGGAGACTTTATTATCCCAAATTAAGTTCTCCAGAATGTTGGAGATAAAAGTATAAGTACAGGATATAGTTCCAACCTTCCAACTAACATAGCAAATGATAAAAATATTTTTGAAAAATTACTTAATCCAGAATAATTACTACTTGGACCAATTAATTCACTTAAACCAGGACCAACATTTGCTAATGCAGCAGCAGAACCTGATAGTGCAGTCATTATATCTAGACCATCAAAAGCTAATATTAATGTTAAAACACTAAAAACAACAATATAAAGAAAAAAAAATCCAGTGACAGAAGTTAGGATTTCTGTATTTATCGGTTTTGAATTATATGTTGGAATGAAGACTCCCCTTGGTTGGATCATTTTTTTGATCAAAGAGAAAGTATTATTTAAAAGTATCTGCAATCTAAATATTTTTAAACCGCAGCTTGATGATCCTGAACATCCTCCAATGAGCATAAAAAAAAGAAGGATTAATGTTGTAAAACTTCCCCAAATACTAAAATCGTATGTACTAAAACCACTTCCTGTTGTAATTGAAACGATACTAAATGAAGAAATTCTTAATGCTTGAAAGAAACTCACTTCATAATATTTTTGCAACCAGAATGTAAAAAGAATCACTAAACTTAAAATTAAAAAAAAGAAAAAACGTACTTGAGAGTTTTTTAGGATTTCTAAAAATTTTCCTTTTGTAAATTGGAATAAAAGTAAAAAGGGAAGAGAAGATAAAAACATAAAGAAAATTGTTACTATTTCTATATAAATAGAATTAAAATGACCAATAGACATATCTTTAGTTGAAAACCCACCAGTTGCTATTATTGTCATTGCATGTGCAATGCCGTCAAACATATTCATTCCTGACATAACTAAAAAAACAAAGCAAAAGGCGGTTAAAACTAAATATATAACTCCAATTCCTGAGGCAATTGTTACTGTTCTAGGAAGCACCTTGTCATCCTTAGCACTAAATTCAGCTCTAAATAATTGCATTCCTCCTACCTTAAGCATGGGAAAAACTGCTATTGCAATTACAATTATTCCTATTCCTCCTAACCATTGCAACATTGATCTCCATATCAAAATTGATCTTGGTGTTTCATCAAGGTTTTTCATAACTGTTGCGCCTGTGGTTGTTATGCCCGACATAGATTCAAAGAATGCATCAATGAAAGAAAGTTGAGTTGAACCTAAATAAAAAGGTAATGCACCAACAAATGTTAAAATAATCCAACAAAAAAAAGTTAGAAAAAAAGCTGATAATACACTAACTGATCCTCTCTTATTTTTAAAAACAAAAGAAACATTAAATCCAATAAAAAAACAAAAAGAAGAAATTGTCAGAAAAACAACCCAGTTACTTCCGTTATCCATTAAGTCAATTGAGATAGGAACTAACATATATGCCGCAAAAAAGATTAATAAATTTCCTACAACAAATAATGAGGAACGAAAATCAGTCATATTTAATTTATTATTTTTTCTGAATTTGGAATATCAAGAGAGAATGCAGGAATTTTAACTTCAAAATTTGGTCCATCAATATTTTTCATGAAATAGCTTCCATGCATTAAACCAGAACTTGTATGGAGAGGAGTTCCACTTGTATATTCAAATGATTCTCCTGGAGCTAAAACTGGTTGTTCTCCAACTACACCTTGCCCTTCTACTTCTTTAGTCGTTCCATTCGCATCTATAATTTTCCAATATCTGCTTATAAGTTTAACTGTGTCTTTACTTTTGTTTTCAATCTTAACTTGATATGCCCACAAAAATGAACTTTCAGATGGCTCTGAATGTTCTTCAAGATAAATTGATTGAACTGAAACTTTTATATTGTGGTGTTCTTTTTTCATAAAATTAAGTAAAACTAGTATTAATATCATCTATTAAATCTTCATCGTCTTCCAAGCCGACTGACAGTCTAATCAAATTTTCGGTTATACGTAAACTTTTTTTTTCACTTTTATCTAATCTATGATGTGTAGTTGTATAAGGATGTGTTATCAAAGATTTTGTATCACCTAGATTGTTTGATATATCAATTACTTTTAAATTATTTATGAATTTGAATGCTGCTTGCTTAAGAGTCTCTTTATTTTTCTTTTTTATTTCAAAAGAAACAATAGTACCACCACTTTTCATTTGTTTTTTTGCTAATTTGTATTGACTGAATTTTTTTGACCAAGGATAATAAATATTACATATGTTTTTATTTTTTTCTAAGAACTTAACAATTTTTTCAGTATTGCTTACTTGTTTTTTTATTCTTAATTCAAGGGTATCAAGACTTTTTAATAAAATCCATGCATTAAAAGGACTAATTGAGGGACCAGTATTCCTAATAAATGGTTTTATAATTTCATTACAAAACTTATTAGTTCCTAAGATTGCTCCACCAAGAACTCTTCCTTGACCATCAATATGTTTGGTTGCTGAATACATAACTATATCTGCGCCATGCTCTATTGGTTTTTGTAGTACAGGTGATGCAAAAACATTATCCACAATAACTTTTGCACCTATTTTATGAGCCAATTTTGAAACATGCTTTATATTAATTATTTCTAAACATGGATTTGATGGAGTTTCAAAGAAAACTAATTTAGCTTTTTTTTTGAGAGCATCTTCCCATTGATTTAGATCTGTTGCATCTATTAAATCTACTTTGATTCCATAATTTGGTAGTAATTTAGTAATTATATAATGACAACTACCAAATAAAGCTCGACTTGAAACAACTCTATCTCCTGCATTTAATTGAGACATGAAGATAGTAAAAACAGCAGACATTCCAGTTGCAGTTGCCCAGCAATTTTCTGCTCCTTCTAAAAGCGCAAGTTTTCTTTGGAAGGCTTCAACTGTAGGATTTCCAAATCTTGAATACATATATTTCTTTTGTTTTTCTTTAAAACAAGCCTCTGCCTCTTCTGCTGATTCATATACAAACCCAGAGGTTAAGAAAAGAGCTTCACTTGTTTCATTAAATGATGTCCTATTTAATCCACCGCGAATAAGATTAGTATTTACACCAGTTTTTTTTTTATTTTTTTTATTCAAATTTTTTAATATAATTATAGTTTGATTTTTAATATATTTATTCTAAAAATTGACATAAATATATATTATTTTAGGAGGAAACTAAATTTGATAAAATTTTTTTTTATAATAATTTTGATGTCATTGACTTTTACTGGCGATTCCTTCTCAAGAGAACTTTCTATTGAACAACTAGAGGAAAGAAAAAAAGCTGACATTGAAAGAGAGAAAAAAAGAAAAGAGAGAGGATCAAAAAAATTTTCAACTGAAATAATATTATCGACAGAAATTATTTTTTTAACTAAGGAAAGAATGATTCCTCCATCACTATCTAATTTAGATCCAATTTTAAATGATGAAGGTTTTTATGGTATAAAATTAGGCATTGAAGATAATTTAACAACAGGTCGCTTTTTAGGTCATGATTATAAGGTAAAATTTATTCAAGTTGCTTTAGATGAAGATCTAAAATCTGAATTTTTAAAACTTGTTGAGAAGGGTTATAAATATTTTATTTTAGATCTTAATACTGATGAGATTTTAGAACTTTCTAAAATAGATAACACTCAAGAAATATTATTTTTTAATGTCCGTTCTATGGAAAATAAACTAAGAAACAATGAATGCAAAAGTAATATTTTACACATCGCTCCTTCATACAATATGCTTGCAGATGGATTGACACAGTATCTTGTTAAAAAGAACTGGAAAAAATGGTTTTTGGTAACCGGTCCTGACAAGAATGATAAACTTTTTTCAGATGCTTTAAAGAAATCAGCCAAAAAATTTAAAATAAAAATTAAAGAAGAGAGAGTTTGGAATTTTACTTCAGACTTAAGAAGAACTGCTCAAAAAGAGGTTCCTAAATTTACTAAGGGAGTTAAATATGATGTTTTAGTTGTTTCTGATCTTAAAGGCGAATTTGGTGAGTATCTGTTGTTTAGAACCTGGGATCCAAAAATAGTAGTTGGAACCCAAGGACTTGTTCCTACTTCTTGGCATAGAACACATGAGCAGTGGGGTGCAACACAAATGCAAAATAGATTCAGAAGGAATAGTGGAAGGTGGATGACACCAGTCGATTATTCTGCTTGGGTAGCTGTCAGGTCAATTGGTGAAGCTGTGACCAGAATAAAAAGTAATGAAGTCGAAAAAATAAGAAATTTTTTATTAAGTAAGGAATTTGGTATTGGTGCGTACAAAGGATTAAAAGTATCATATAGAAAGTGGAATGGTCAATTAAGGCAACCTATACTAATAGCATCAGCCCGTTCAATGGTATCTGTATCGCCTCAAGAGGGTTTTCTTCATCCCACCAGTGAATTAGACACATTAGGATATGATGAACCTGAATCTTCTTGTAAATTTCAATAGATATTATTAAATTAAAGACATGAGAAATTTTTTTTTAACTTTATTTTTATTTTTTATCGCAAATTTTATTTCTTTTGAGAAACTAAATGCAAACTTAGCCTATGTAACTAATGAAAAAGATAACACTGTAAGTGTTATAGATATTAAGAAAAAGAAAGTTATTAAAACTGTTAAAGTTGGCCAACGACCAAGAGGAATTATTTTATCAAAAGATGAAAAGTTGGTATTAATCTGTGCTTCAGACGATGATAGAGTTGAGGTTCGTGCAGCAGAAACTTTAAAACTTAAGTATTATTTGCCATCTGGACCAGATCCTGAGCTTTTTATTTTGTCTCCTGATGGTGATATTTTATATATAGCCAATGAAGACGATGCTATGGTGACGGTTGTTGACATGACTGATAAAATGATTATTGATGATATCCCTGTGGGAGTTGAACCTGAGGGAATGGGATTAACAAATGATGGAAGTGTTTTAGTTAATACATCTGAAACTACTAATATGGCTCACTTTATTAATACAAATAATCTGGAAATTTTTGAGAATGTTCTTGTTGACCAAAGACCTAGAGTAGCAATCTTTACCCCCGACGACAAAGAAGTATGGGTGTCAGCTGAAATTGGAGGAACTGTTAAAGTTATTAACCCTGACAACAGAGAAGTGACCAATACAATAAATTTTGAAATACCTGGAGTAAATGATGAAAGTATTCAGCCGGTTGGAATGCGTCATACTAATGATGGTAAATATACATTTGTTGCATTGGGTCCAGCAAATAGGATTGCTGTAATTGATCAAAAAACCAAAAAAGTTATAAAATATTTATTAGTTGGTCAAAGAGTTTGGCAATTGGGTTTTAGTTCTGATCAAAAAACATTATTAAGTACTAATGGGGTAAGTAATGATGTATCTTTTATCGATGTAGAGAAGTTAAAGGTAACAAAATCAGTGAAAGTTGGACGATTTCCCTGGGGTGTTGCAATATCATCTAACTAGAAAACTATGTTAGCATTAGATATTAATAAGGTAAGCCATGATTTTGGAAGCTTTCGTGCATTAGATAATGTATCAATTCAAATTAAGCCTGGAGACTTTACAGTACTTCTTGGTTTAAATGGTGCAGGTAAAACTACCCTATATTCATTAATAACAAGGCTTTATGATAATAAAACAGGTTCAGTTAAAATATATGGATTTGATGTAAGGAAGGAATCTTCTAAAGCTTTAAAAAATATTGGTGTAGTGTTTCAACAACCGACATTAGATATGGATTTAAGCGTTGAAGAAAATCTCCATTATCATTCAGCTCTTCATGGTATCTCAAAAAAGGAGTCAAGTAAAAGAATCATAGAAGAAACAAAAAGAATAAAGTTGTTTGAAAAAATTAAATCTAAAGTTAGATCTCTTTCGGGTGGACAGAAAAGAAGAGTTGAAATCGCAAGGTCTTTGCTTCATAAGCCTAAACTACTTTTATTGGATGAACCTACAGTGGGATTAGATATAGACTCTAGACAGATGATTTTAAAACACGTAAAAGAGTTGTGCAAAAAGAATAATTTAGCAGTTTTATGGGCAACACATTTAATAGATGAGATTGATAAGGGAGAAAAAGTAATAATTATAGATAAAGGTAAAGTTTTAGAAGCTGGTGAGGTTGGAAAAATTACAAAAAAAACTAAAGCAAAAAATATCAGAGAAGCTTTTAATAATTTGGTGAAAATATAAATGGGATTAATCATATATATTAGGTGTTTTAATGGTATAGTCTTAAGGGAAGCATTGAGATTTATTCACCAAAGGGAAAGATTTTTTTCAGCACTTGTGAGGCCATTAGTATGGCTTGGAATTTTTGCAGCTGGTTTTAGGTCTGTACTTGGAGTTGCTATAATACCTCCTTATGAAACATATATTACCTATGAGGTTTATATAGCACCTGGATTAGTTGCTATGATTCAATTATTTAATGGAATGCAGAGTTCCCTATCCATGGTATATGACAGAGAGATGGGGAGTATGAAAACTATGCTAGTTAGTCCTATTCCAAGATGGTTTTTAATTGTTTCAAAGTTATTAGCAGGAGTTTTTGTTTCTGTTCTTCAGGTATATGCATTTTTATTGATCGCATCTTTTTGGGATATTATACCTCCAATTAGTGGATATTTTACGATTCTGCCTGCTTTAATTTTTTCTGGTTTAATGCTTGGTGCCTTAGGAATGTTTTTGTCTTCAGCAATCAAACAATTGGAAAATTTTGCCGGTGTTATGAACTTTGTAATTTTCCCAATGTTTTTTGCATCATCAGCATTGTATCCCTTATGGAAGATTGAAGAAACAAGTGAATGGTTATATTATGTTTGTTTTTATAATCCATTTACTTATGCAGTGGAAACAATAAGATTTGCTTTATATTCACAATTTAATTTAGAATACTTTTTGGGAATATGTGCTTTTTCTTTTTTGTTTTTAACACTAGCTATAATAGGTTATGATCCATCCAGAGGATCAATGCAAAAAAAAGGAGGAAAGTAGTGGCTTTATTATTAAGTATAATTTTTGCAGTTTTAATGTTTCTACCAAATTTAAATATTATTGCAAAAGGGGATTTAGCTATCAGGTCTAAAAAAATTGAACTAAAACTGGGTTCAGATAAAAGTGATTATGACATGTCTAATAAGGTTTTCAATTTAGAAACTGGTAAAGCATATAGATTAGAAATTTCGAGCATGGGATTTAAAGAGTATGAATTCGAAGCTGAGGATTTTTTTAAAAATATTTGGATTAGAAAAATTGAGATTGAAGGAGTTGAAATTCAAGCACCAGTTATAAATGAAATTGAATTTGAACGAGAAGGTGAAATAGAAATTAACTTTGTTCCTATTCGAACTGGAGAGTTTGATTTTGAAATTGAAGGTCTTCAAAACAAAGGAATGACAGGAAAATTTATCATAAAATAAAAACATTAAGGAGAAAAAAAATGAATTTTAAAATAATAAGTGTCTTTTGCTTAGTAATTTTTTTTAAAAGTTTTGTAATAGCCGCACCACCAGAAATCGCTCCGAAAAAGTGGCCATGCGATCAAGTTTATAATCCAAAGCTTGATTTAAAAGCTTTATGGCAAGGTCCAGAAATTAATGATTCACTCAAGAATTGGTGGAAAGATGATGATGTAATTGAAGTAGTCTCAAAATTATCTGATCCTATATTGCCTGAAGAGAACGGAACTAAATTAATTGAAGATTTTGCAAAAAAATATACTTATTTTGGAATTTTGAAAAAGAAAGAGCAGAAAATAAAATTAATTAATCTTTTTTCTGGTTTATATCAAAAAGCAGCTGATAGAAGAAATCGTCAGTATGTTGGTATTATAAAGTTTGTTGAAAGACAAGATACAATAAGAAAAACTATTGGAAGCTCTTCAAAAAAATTAAGAGAATTAAGAAAAAATAATGTTAGTCAAGAAGATCCTGAATTTCTTAAATATTCATCTCAGATGGAGTGGAATACAAGAGTTTTTGATCAAAGAACTAGATTAACTGAATATGTTTGTGAAGAGCCTGTTTTTCTTGAACAAAGAATAGGTTATCAGGCCAGAAAAATATTAACTTATTTAAAATAAATTTTTATTTAATTATGAATTTTTCATGAACATTAGAATCATTCTTTGTTAAGAATTGATTATTAATATAACACCTAAGCTCATTTTTTGAGTGAAACACAAACCATAAAAGGAGAAAAATTATGGCTTTGG
>NZFI01000031.1:0-25433 GCA_002690595.1 Rickettsiales bacterium | reverse complement strand
CAAATAAAAATTCTATTTTTCTAAATTTTAATTTTCAGGATGAAAATCAAATTAAAAAATTATCTATAGCATTATCGCATAGATTTAAAAAAATTGACTTTATAATAAATGCAGTTGGTTCAATTGATAAGTTATGTCCTCTTACGGATTTAACTTATAAAGAATGGCAAAAAAATATAGTAGTTAACTTGAGTGCAAATTGGATGATTTTAAAGGAATTAGAACCACTATTAAAAAAATCAAAAAATCCAAAAATCTTTTTTTTTACAAATTCAGAAATAACTAATGGGAAAGCTTTTTTTAACTCATACGGAATCTCTAGTGCAGCTCTAGAAGCAATGGTAAAAATTTATTCTAATGAAAAGAAAAAATTTAACTTCAAAGTAGAAACTATTGAACTTGAAAATTTAAAAAGTGGTGTATTTGAAAAAATATATTCTGACATAAATCAAATTCAACAAGCCAAAGAATTGGATAAAACAATTCAAAAAATTCTTAAAGTTATTTTTTGATATCAAAAGTTTTTTATCCGAATATCTCTTTAGTTATATTGTCATACCAACCGAAAGATTGTAAAACTTCTTCTTTTCTCTCATTTACACTTGCTGTAATTGAACTCTTTTCACTACCTAATGAAACTATTCTATCATTATTTTGGTTAATTCTATACCATGACGAAATTGAAAAACCATAATTTGGAGATGCTAGGCTATAACATGTATTAAGGAAAACAGGGTTTACAAGATCTTTTCCTAATATAATATTTTTTATATTTTCTGCACAAATCTTAGCTTGACTAGTTGCAGAAAATGCAGACTTTGGCATGTCCCAAGCATTGATTGAATCCCCTAATACATGGATATTTTTTTTTCCAATTAACTCAAATGTTTTTGGATTAATCTCACACCAATCATTTAAAATCAATTCTGAATCTGTAATAACATCTGCAGCTTTTTGTGGGGGAATTATATTTACAAAATCACCTGCGAATTTTTGTCCTGATTTTGTAGTTAGTATTTTATTTTTTTCATCAAACTTGATTACTTCACCCCCACCTTTCTTGGAAATCCAATCAATTGAACCTGGATATAGTTTTTTCCATGAATGAAAAAATAATTCCATTTTTGTAAAAGAATTTTTTGTATCAAGAATTATTATTTTAAATTTAATACCCTTTTTTTTTAATCTATAAGCAATCATTGATGCTCTTTCATATGGTGCAGGTGGACATCTATAAGGATAATCTGGGGCAGAAATCAAAATCTTAGAATTATTCTCTAAACTATCTAATTTTTTTGATAAAACATCCACTCTTCCACCATTCCATGCATGCGGAAATTTATTATTTGACTGTTTGTTATAGCCATCAATTACATCCCATTTAAAGCCAACACCTGGGGATAAAATCAACCAATCATAATTTAAAATATCATTATTTGTAAACTTAATTAATTTCCTGTCTGAGTTTATATATTTTACTTTAAGATTAATTAAATTTACTTTAGTTTTATCAAGCTTTGCGTAACTAAATCTATTTTCATTAATTTCTCTAAAGCCACCAATTACATAATTTGAAAAAGGGCAAGTATAATAATCTTTTTTTATATCAATTAAATTTAAATCAAATTTATCACTAAATCTTTTTAAATAACTTAAACATGATCCTCCACCGAAACCTCCTCCAATAATAACAATTTTAGGCTTATAATCTGCTCTTACTCCCCTTATAAAGGGTAATGAAAGCAATCCAAGTCCCAACGATTTTATAAATTTTCTTTTATTTTTTTTCATTATCTTTTTCTAAAAAATAGAATTTTGCTAATTCTAAAATATCTTCTTCACTTAAAACTTTTGTAAGTCTTGTCATAATATTGTTATCTTTTTTAAGTTTGTAAGCTTTCATTTTCTCTATAAACTTAAAATATGTTAATGAATTTATTTGTGGAACAATTTTGTTTGATGAACCCTGATCTGTATGACAACCGCTGCAACTTAAGGCAATTACCTTTGCATTTATTTCTTCACCCACAACGACATTAATATTACAAAACAAAATTAACGACAAAAGTAGTAATTTCTTAGTTAATTTTATTAATTTCATAAGGGTTATCAGATTTTTTAAAATTCAAAGTAACAATAACACCCTCAAAGTTGAATGTTTTTTTTAAATTATTAATTAAAAATCTTTTATAACTTTCTTTAATTTCCTTAGGAAAATTCGAAAAAAGAACAAATTTTGGAGGGCTAGAACTAACCTGTGTAATATACTTCATTTTAATTTCTTTTCCATTATAAAGAGGATGTGGATTATTTATAATCAACTTTTTCAGCCAATTATTTAATTTGTTTGTATTAACTCTTTGCCCCCAGGTTGGGAGAAAATTAATAATACCATTCATAAGTTTTTTAAGTCCAACTTTATTTTTAGCCGAAATAAAATAAATAGGTAAATTATTAATTTGAGGATAAAACTTATAAATTTGATTTTTAATATATTCTTCAGAAAAAGAGTGAATTGTATCTATTTTATTAATAACAATAATCATACATCTCGATTCCTTTACAACTAACCTCATTAGCTTAAAATTAAATTTTTCAAAATAGTCATTAATATCCAAAGTTAATATTATAATCTCAGAAAGTCTAATTTTTCGTTTTGTTTCAAAAACAGTCAATCTTTCAATATTATCCAGTTTTTTTGTATTTTTTGATATACCTGCAGTATCAAAAATTTTAAATTTTAAGTTTTTCCATAAAATTTGAGTTTCTACTGGATCTCTTGTTAAATTTGGTGTTTCGCCAGTTATGGAAATTTTTTCACCTTTAAGACTATTTATCAAGGTAGATTTACCAGAATTTGATCTTCCAATAATTGTAATTACATGATCAGAACGAAAATTTTTAATTTCACTAATTTCATTATTCTTTTTAATTTTATCTAAAATACATTGCTTTAGTTCTAATATACCTAATTTATGCTCTGCTGATATGTATAATGGTTGACCCATTCCCAGTTTATTAACATCATTTTCAATATAATCATTAATTTTACTTTCACATTTGTTAATAATAACCAATTTATTAATATCAAATTTTCTAATTAAACTAATAATTTTTTGATCCTCAAAGTTTAATCCATATTTTCCGTCAACAACAAACAATATTAAGTCACACTTTTTAATTGTACTTATTGTAAAATCTAAAATTTCTTTATTAAATAAATTATATTTTTCTGAAATTCCTGCAGAATCAATTAAAATTATTTTAGAATCTAAAATTTGTATTTCTTTTCTTCTAAGATCTCTTGTAATTCCAGGTTCATTTACAACAATGGCTAACTTTTTCCCCACCAATACATTAAAAATGGAGGATTTTCCAACATTTGGCTTGCCTAAGATTATAACTTCATTAGTCATTTTATTCGAAAGTTATTAATTTTCCTTCTTTACTTACAAAATAAATATATTTACCAGCTTGAATTGGTTGAATAGTAAAACTTCCATTTTCTTTAATGAGACTTAATGTTTCTCCTGTATATGGTGAGAGAGAAAGTATTGTTCCTTCTGAACTTGCTACAATTAATTTATGCGAAGTTAGTAATGGTCCAACCCATAATATCTCTTCTTTTTTATTTGTTTTTAATTGTACTACCCAAACTATATTGCCAGAATCTTTAGTTACACAATAAAGTTTATTACTAGTATCTATTAAAAAAATATAATTTCCAGATATTGATAATGGATTAATAGTAGATATATCTAATTCCCATACCCTCTCTCCATCAATAGCTTGAAATGAGACAAATTGACCGGACGAATTTACAACGTAGAGATAATCTCCAGAAATTACTGGTGGAGACTGAATATCAGTTATTAAACCATCACTAAACAAAGAGCTATTACTTAAATTTTCGTACCATAAAACACTTCCATTATTTTCATTCAACGCGAAAATCTCTCCTGATGAATATGTTACAAAAACAAATTCATTTTCTATAGCAGGACTAACTCCACCAATGATTGATACACTCTCCAGATTTCCACTATGAGACCAGATATTATCACCGTTAAAAAGATCTAAAACTATTAGTTGATTATCATCAGTAGTTACAAAAACTTTATTATTTTCAATTAAAGGTGGAGCAGAAATCTGAGTTAAAAGATTCTTTTTCCAAATTAATTCTCCAGAAATATTTTTAAAAGCATAAAGATTGCCCAATCCAGAAGTAACTAATAAAAAGTCACCTTCGGCAGCAAGACCGCCAATAAAATTAATTTTTTCATTTGACTCTTCTTCTAATTCTTTAGACCATTTTAATTTTCCAGAAATTGAACTTCTTGCCTGTAACTTTGAATTATTATCTATAGTGTATATCAATTCATTTAATACAATTGGAGATACAATATATGGACCAATTTTACCTTCTCCTTTTCCTATTTTTGTTTCCCATTTTTTTTTTAATTTATCATTGCTCATAAAATGGAAAAGTCTATTAGATGAGTTTTGACTTATTTGCGGCCAATCTTCAATAAGTTTGGGGTTAGGAAGGCTAACCTTGGTAAATGACTTAACAAGTTTTTTTTCTTTTACCGTAAAAATATCTTCCCTTTTCCCAGGAATTTTTAATTCTTTTTCGCCTTCAAAAAGACTACATGAAGAACTAATAAAAAAAAAAAAAATAAAGTAAGTAAAATTAAGAAATTTTATTGACAAAACTAGTTACCATCTAAATATTCCACCATATCTCTTGCTCTTCCAGCTAGAGTAGATGGGGCGCTTTTTTTATCTAAAATTTGCTGAAAAATTTGTTTTGCTGAATTGATTTCACCTTTTTTTACATATATATATGCTTTAAGTTCCAAAGCCGAAAAAGCCCATGAATTATTGTCATTTGTTAATCTTTCAATTTTTTCTAATAACAAATCAGGGGATTTATAATCAAGTGCATTGATTACAAACAAGATAGTAGACATATCTTTAAAAGATTGGTCAACAGCTGTTTTTTCTAAATCAGAATAAATATCTAGACCTTCTTCAATTTGCTTCTTATCAATTAAAATTGAAGC
Source organism: Rickettsiales bacterium (assembly GCA_002690595.1). Taxonomy (GTDB): domain Bacteria; phylum Pseudomonadota; class Alphaproteobacteria; order Methylaequorales; family Methylaequoraceae. The sequence goes on along the minus strand of NZFI01000031.1, from coordinate 20,367 downwards.
TTGCTTCATTTTTGCCATTGTTACATATCCATCTGAAGACTTGTCAGTTATTTCTTCAAGTGCAATTAGAGCTGAATCAAAATCATCATCTTTTATTAATTCAACTGCAGCTGAAAAATCATCACCAAGTTGTTGTCTTGACATTTCTGTATAATTATTCCATCCGACTATTCCAGAGGTAAATAATACTATACCAACCGCAAAGCTTATGACATAAGGACCAACTTTCTTCCAAAGTTTGGCCGCTTTTTCTTCTTTTAACTCTTCGTCAACTTCTCTAATAAATTCTTCACTCATTTTTTTATAGAAATTTTATATACATGTTATTAAAATAATAATTATTTTTATATTATTTAGGATAAATATCAAATCATTTAATATGCTCGGAACAAGTAATAAAAGACAAAAGTTCAATTTAGTAAGATTTAATAAAGCTGAACTTAATAGAATAATGGAAATTTATAGCAAAAAAATTGCAATCGGAGAGTGGAAAGATTATTCCATTTGTTTTAAAAGAAACTACGCTTTATTTTGTATTCATAAATCATTTCAATTAGCTCCAACATTTGAAATCATGAAAAATAATGATGTTAAATTTACATTGTCATCTCATAATAAAATAATTTCAAGATCAAATTCGCTGACTGTTATACTCAAATTTTTAAATAAACCATCTTTAAGGTTAATTAGATAATTTTTTCTTTATACCGGAAGTATATGACTTATTTTTATTTTCATGAATCCTTTGCTTCCCCATTACACCGTCAAATATGTAATCTTTTTTTCCTGACTTCCATTTAATTACTAAATTTCCATCGAGAAGCGACCATGTACCCTCATCTCCATCAGCGTAAGTGGAGAATGCTCTTCCATTTTCTTCCAATTTAATTTCAAATTCTGACTGCCATTGATCGAATGCGATCCAATTACCCAACCATTTATTTGAAGTATCTGCTTTGACAAAGTTAAATAATAAACTAAAGAATAAAATAAAAATCTTCATAATTTTCTTTTTCTCAACTTAAGTGAATTAATTATTGATTTTTTTTCACTAGTAGAAAATTTTTCCCAATTTGAAATTTCTTCAAGTGATCTTAAACATGACAAACAATAACTGTTGTCTATACTAAGTTCACAATTTCTCTTACATGGTGAGATATTTGTCATTATTAATTCAATTTTTTACAAATATACTTAGAAAAAACATTTATATTTTTTTTTTTTAATATAATAATTAAATTTAAAAAAACAAATGCATTATTATGACTAAGGTACATCAGCAAAATATTGTTTGTTCGTTCTATCAATTTTTAAAAATTGTTGATCTAAAGAATCTAAAAATTAAAATTTTTAATCAAGCAAAAAAAAATAAAATTCTTGGGACAATCTTGATTGCACAAGAAGGAATTAATGGAACAATCTCAGGAAACAATGAATCAATAAAGAAAATAACTAAATTAGTTAAGAAAGAAGTTTCAGAAGATATATTATTTAAGTATTCTAAAAATGACAAACAACCATTTTTAAGGTTAAAAGTTAAAATCAAAAGAGAAATAGTTAGATTAGGGATCAAGGGCTTAAAACCAAATGTAAATACTGGAAAGTATGTAAATCCCAAAGAATGGGATAATTTTATTACAAATAAAGACGTTATAACATTAGATACAAGAAATAATTATGAGACAGAAATAGGATCATTTAAAGAGTCTATTATTCCGAAAACTAAAACATTTTCTGAATTCCCCGATTGGATAAAACAGAACAAAGAAATATTAAAAAATAAAAAAATTGCAATGTATTGTACTGGAGGGATAAGATGTGAGAAAGCTAGTTCTTATCTCTTAGATATCGGATATGAAGATGTATTTCAGCTTGAAGGAGGAGTTTTAAATTATCTAAAAGAAGTTAAAAATAAAAAAAGATGGAAGGGAGAATGTTTTGTTTTTGATGATAGAGTATCTGTTAATGATAAATTGGAAAAAGGTAATTTCATTCAATGTTTTGCTTGCAGAAATCCACTTTCCAAAAAAGATAGGCTATCAAGGGACTACATAAAAGGAGTTTCTTGTCCTAATTGTTATAGTAAAACCTCTTCAAAAAAGAAAGAAAGTTTTATAGAAAGACAAAAACAAATAAATCTCTCTAAAGTAAGAGGGGAAAAGCACATTGGTAATAAAGAATAATAGTCAAATTGAAATTAAACTTCGGGTATTCTTTGAATTGATAGTTTTTTCATTTTTTCAATTAAAGTTGTCCTATTAATTTTAAGAGCTTCTGATGCTTTCGTCACAGACCCTTTGTTTTTTGCAAGAGCTGACTCAATTAATATAATCTCAACCTCACCTAAATGTCTTCTTAAATCTATTTTATCCATATATTCAAACCATTTTTTATAATGATTAGGATGTGGTATCGAATTCAATTTTTCATTATCATCATTTTTACTAATAGTTTCTAATGGAACTAAGTCTGATGTCATATCCCATAGATTTTCTTTTTCCTCTTTTTCGCTCGGTAGACTTATCCTTATTAAATTTTCTCTTATATTTTTTGAAGTGATTAACTTATTTGGAAAAATTATAGTGGCTCTTTCAATAACATTTTTTAATTCTCTTACATTTCCTGGCCATATGTGTTCTTTTAGAGCATTAAAGGCAGATTCATCAAATTGAGGAACTTCCAAATTATCTTCTTTTATTTCTTTTAAAATATGATTAACCAATATCGGTATATCTTCTTTTCTTTCTGATAATGTAGGAATATCTATGGGAAAAACATTAATACGAAAAAATAAATCTGATCTAAATGAACCATCCTCAATTTTTTTTTCAATATTTTGATGAGTAGCACAGATTAACCTTATATTAAGTTTAATTTCTTTTTTTCCTCCAACACGTTGAATTTTTTTTGTTTCAATGGCTCTCAATAACTTTGCTTGCAATGACATTGGCATATCACCAATTTCATCTAAAAATAATGTACCATTATTTGATAATTCAAATCTTCCTTGTCTTTGAGAATCTGCACCAGTAAAAGATCCTTTTTCATGTCCGAAAAGTTCTGTCTCAAGAAGTTCTGATGGTATTGCAGCACAATTAACATTTATTAATTCACCGTTTCTATTAGAAGACTTATGAATCTCTTGGGCAACAATATCTTTTCCACATCCAGTTTCTCCTCTAAGTAGTACTGTTGAATTGGTCTGAGAAACCATTGATACAAGCTTCTTTAATTGAATAGTTGTATCACAATTTCCTTTTATAATTTCACTCATAGATAAGACGTCAAAAAATTGAATATTAAAAATAAAATAATGTCAGAAACCTGACAAGAATCAATTTCAAAAAAAATTATATATTTAAGCAATTGTTTTTATTTACTTTTTTAAAAAAAAAATTAAAAAAAAAGATTTTGGTAAAGTTTTTGCTTCTAGATTCCTACTATTAAAAATTAAGGATTAAAAATGAAAGAGATAATTATTATTAAAGATTTTTTTGAAAACTCAGAAAATTTAAAAAACTTTTTTGAAGGTAAAAATCATAAATGTTCCTTACTAAAAATAAATGAGTTAACAAGTCTAAATTCACCTAAATCTATTCTAATAGGTTCAGGGGAATTTGAAAATAAAATTAAGGGTAGAGAAAATTTACTAAAAGTTTCAAGAAATATTGGGTGTTCTAAAGTAATGATTCTAGAAACTAAGTCTGCAGATTATAGAATAGATTCTGAATTAGGTGGTTCATATCTAAAACTATTTTTTGATAGTTTTGATGAATCAATTAATGAACTACTTTTAAATATGATTGCAAATCAAAAATTTTCTTATTCAGATCCTAAAACACATTCTCTTATAAACCTTGTAAAAAAAGTGGCAGACACCGAAGTAACAGTTTTTGTTCATGGACCTACTGGAACAGGTAAAGAAGTTGTTTCAAACTTTATACATCAAGAATCTAAAAGAAATGGAAATCCTTTTATTGCAGTTAATTGTGCAGCTATTCCTGAAAACATGCTTGAAGCTATGTTATTTGGACACGAAAAAGGTGCATTTACTGGTGCTTCTACAGCAAATAAAGGTATTTTTAGAGCTGCTGACACAGGAACTTTATTACTTGATGAAATTTCTGAAATGCCGTTATCACTTCAAGCAAAACTTCTTAGAGTTTTACAAGAAAAAAAAGTTACACCTATCGGAAGTCATAGAGATATCGATGTGGATGTAAGAGTTATTGCTACAACAAATAGAAATATGATTAATGAAGTTAAAGCAAAAAAGTTCAGAGAAGATCTTTTTTATAGACTAAATGTTTTTCCAATTGAAACTACAAATTTATGTGAAAGACCTGGTGATATAATTCCAATAAGTATGGCTTTACTCAAAAGACATATTCCCAATGGTTCGCAAATACCCTTTTTAACTAAAGAAACTATTAACGAACTTAAAGAATACTCTTGGCCTGGAAATGTTAGAGAACTCGAGAATGTTTTACAACGAGCACTAGTTTTATCTACCAATAATATAGTTAAGAAAGAAGATATTATGATTGATGACACATTACATGGTCAAACAAATTCACATGATTTTTTACAAAAAGTTGCACAAAGATAGGAGTTAAAAAATGAAACCAAGAATGACAAGTGTTATGCCCTCAGCTATAGAAGCACAAGATAAAATAAAAAATTTACAAGAAAAAATTATTGATCAAACAAAAAAAACTTTGGGTGAAGAAAATGTTTCTGAAAATTTCATAAATAATCTTACCAAAGCACTTGAAAATGTCTCTGATAATCAAATGAAAAGTGCAGAACTAACAAAAAACTTTGAGCTTGGTATTGAAAATGATCTAACTAAAGTAATGATTCAACAGAATTTAGCTAGTCTAGGTTTCCAAATGACACTAAATGTCAGGAATAAAGTATTAAGTGCATACAAAGATATTATGAATATGCCTGTATAAATGATTAATAAAAGTTAAATAGGAAAAAAAATGGCTGAACAAACACAAACAACTGAAATAACACCAACTAAAATACAAAAAGATGGAAGTATAATTTCAAGAGCAGGACAGGCTCTAGATTCTTTTAAAAAATTTTCGAATGAACCAGCTGTTCAAAGGTCTATTCCGGTTATGATTACATTATTTGTTATTTTTATGGGTATAATGTCTTTCATACTTTTTAGAGAACCTACAAGGACTACACTTTTTTCAAATTTACCTGAGAATGATAAGTCACGAGTGGTTGATGTTTTAAGGTCAAATGGAATCGATGTTTCTATAGATAGGTCAACAGGTGAAATCTTGGTACCTTCTCAAGAATATTATGAAGCAAAAATGAAACTTGCTGCTGAAGGTTTGCCAAGTTCTGTTCCTCATGGTTATGACCTGTTAGAAAACATTCCTATGGGCACAAGCAGATCAGTTGAATTTATGAAAATGAAACAGACTCAAGAAATTGAACTTTCACGTTCTATTAACGAAATTGCAAATATAATAGGTGCAAGAGTCCACTTAGCCATACCAGAAAAATCAGTTTTTGTAAGAGAATCAGCTCCTCCGACTGCTTCTGTTTTTGTTAAATTATCTGATGGGAGAGTTTTATCTAACAGCCAAGTAAGATCAATAGTTCATATTGTTTCATCTTCTATTCCAAATATGTCAGCTGATGATGTAACTGTAGTAGATCAATATGGAACTCTTTTGTCACAACCTGAGGATGATCCTAATTCAGCTGTTACTTCTAGACAATTAAAACATAGAATAAAAATTGAAAAACTTTATAGGGAAAGGATTTTATCTCTAGTAACACCAATTGTCGGTCCAGGAAATATAACTGCACAAGTAAATGTTCAGATGGACTATACTAGTTCTCAAGTTACAGAAGAGATTGTAGATCCTGATAGCATTGCAACTAGAAGTGAACAAAGTAGTGCTGACGAGTCAACTGATCGACCTGCTCGAGGAGTGCCTGGGGCTACTGCAAATCAAGCTCCTTTAGCCGCAGAACTCGCAACTGATATTCCTATTCAAGGTCAAGAAGCAGAATTTAAGCAGAGATCAAGTAGTAATGTAACAAATTATGAGGTTAGTAAAAAGTTAAGTACTATTATTAATCCCATAGGTGTAATTGAAAAAGTAAAAACAGCTATTTTGGTAAAAAATAAAATGGTAGAGACACCCGAAGGATTAGTTTCTCAACCAATAAGTGAAGAAGATAAAGAAAAAATATCTTCATTAGTCAAAGAAGCTGTGGGTTTTGACGATGGAAGAGGAGATTCAATAGTTGTAACAAGTGGAGATTTTGTTGATGAAATGGAAGTTATTACAACAAAGTGGTTTGAACAAGCTTGGTTCCAGAATATGATAGGTCAATTATCCACAGTTCTTATCTTAGCAATTGTTACATTTGGCGCATTGAAACCCCTACTTAATAGAATATTAGTTCCATCCTCAGGAGAAGGTAGTGCCATGCTGACAGATCAAGATCTCGAAGATGACGATACAGAAGATGAAGTTGAAGTTCAAGAGGGTGAATCTCTAGAAGATATTAAAGCTAAACTTAAACCAAAAAAATCTTCTATTTCTCCAGAAATGTTAGATACAGCAAACACATATGATGATAAAGTAGCTGTAGTCAGAATGTTAGTTGGAGATGAAGCAGGAAAAATTTCAAATGTATTTAGACAATTACTATCAAAAGACACATAATTATAAAAAGGTTAAATAATGGCTGAAAAGAATAAACAAACTGAAATAGAAGAAGAACTATCCGCATACGAACAGTTAAGTAATACCCAAAAATGCGCTATTTTAATGATGCTATTAGGAGAAGATGAAGCGGCTGAAATCCTTAAAAATTTGGGTCCAAAGGAAGTTCAACAACTTGGAAAAGAAATGTATACCGTTCAAGGACTAGATCAAGATACAGTTAACCAAGTATTAGATGAGTTTCTAGCAATAATAAAAACACAAACTGATTTAGGAATGGGTTCGTCTAATTATATAAGAAATGTTATGACTAAGGCATTAGGTGAAAATAAAGCTCAATCAGTTTTGGGAAGAATCACACCTACAGAAAGTGATAAACCCATTGAAATTCTTGATTGGATGGATGCAAGATCAGTAACCGAACTTATATCTGATGAACATCCACAAATAATGTCTTTGATTATTTCTTACTTAGATGCTGGTGTTGCAGCTGACGTTTTAGTTCTTCTTCCCGAGGAAATTCAAGCTGATATTATTCATCGTATAGCAACGCTTGAAACCGTTCAACCAGATGCTTTAGCGGAACTAGAAAGAGTGATGCAACTTAAATTTAAAACAAATACATCCTTAAGAGCATCATCAGTTGGAGGTGTAAAGGCAGCAGCACAGATTATGAACTTTACTAAACAAAATATGGAACAAAGGATTGTAAAATCTCTTGGAGAAAAAGATAGATTATTAGCAAAAGAAATCCAAGAAAGTATGTTCACATTTGATACACTGATCTTAATGGATGATAGAAGTATGCAAACTCTTATAAGAAATGTTGATCAAGAGGTTCTTATTATTGCTTTAAAAGGAACAGAAGAAGAGTTAAAAAAGAAAATCTTTGCTTCAATGTCACAAAGAGCATCGGCAAATATTCAAGATGAAATGGAGGTTCTTGGACCATTAAGACTGACTGAGGTTCAAGAGGCGCAAAAAGCCATTATTAATACAGCAAGAACTATGTCTGATGAAGGCACAATAGTTCTAGCTGGAAGGGGTGGAGATGATTTCGTATGATGCCATTAGAAGACAAAAAAAATGAAACTGTTGAAAAGGATACATCACCTTTAAAAACAGAAGAAATTATAAATATTTTAAATAAGACAGATTCTACATTTCTTAAATCCAATGAAATAACTGGAAATATAAAATCTGATTTTAAAGCATTCTCAATTACACAAATTGCTCAAGAGGCAGAAAAAAAATTTAAGAAAGAAACTGAAGATGAAATAATTGATCAAAAGACTGAAAAATTGTTAAGTAATTTGGAAAATATTAATTCAAAAGAAAAAGAATTAGAAAAGGAACAAAATGAAGAGGTAATTCCAGAGGTTAAACAAAAAATCTATTCACAAGAAGAAGCTAACGAAATTGCAAATGAACTTGCTAAAAAATATTATCAAAATGGTTATCAAAATGGTGTTAAAAAAATTAAAGAAGAACTTCAAAAAGGGGAAACTGCGATTGCAATGTCCCTTAAAAATACTATCGATAATTTATTTTTAGTTTCACCAGATCTGTTAAAAAAACTAAATCAAAATATTAATAATACTATATCAGATTTGTGTACAAAATTTTTAGGGTATGAGATTGAAAGAATGCCAAAAAAATTTACAGAAAAGATTGAGGAATTAGTTACCTCTATAGCGGCTAGCTCAAATAAAGTTAAAGTTTATCTTAATGAAGAGGATCATAAATCAGTGACCTCATTTTTAAAAATAAATAAACCTAATTCTGAAATAGAGTTTTTAATTGATAAAGATTTAGAAAATGGAGATCTAAAAATCAAGTCAGGAGGGATAGAAGTCAATGAAGTCTTTTCGAAAAAAATCAATTTTTTTTCAGATCATAATATTAAAGAACAAATTACAACTATTGAAAAACAAAATGCATCACTGAAAACGAACAATAAAAATTTAGATCAAATGACTCCAACTAATAAATTAGCTTTAGATAAAGAAATACAAAATAACTCCTTGAAAAAAAATCTTTCAGATAATGTAACCATAACAAATAAAAAAAATATTAATGAAAATAAAAAAATAGAATCAACAAATGAACTAAACAAAATAGAAAAAAATCAATAATCAATAACAATGATTAAAATAATTATAACATGACACTTTTAGCAACAAAAATTAATAATAACATTCTTAAATATTCCTTTAAAGAAGGTATTATTTTCAAAGGAAAAGTATCAAAATTTGATGGAAAGATTGCAGAATGCGATGGTTTTCCATCACCTATAGGGACTTTATGTAATATTGAGTGCAGTGATAACAGTTTTGTCACTGCTGAAATAATTGGTTTTCGAGACTCAAAAAACCTGTTAGCAATCCACGATCAAAATGCAAATATAGTATCTGGTGCTAAAGTTGAAGTTATAGATCCAGGAATAAATGTTGATGTTGGAGAAAACTTGTTAGGAAGAGTTATTGATGCTCATGGAAAACCTATTGATTATAAAGATGATATAGTCACTCAAGAAAAATGGCCAATTAATGGTAAGTCAATTAACCCAATGACAAGAAAACCGATTACTGAACCTCTAGATGTTGGTATAAAAGCAATCAACTCCTTGTTAACAGTTGGAAGAGGACAAAGAATTGGAATAATTGCAGGTTCAGGTGTTGGAAAATCTGTTCTGTTAGGAATGATGAGTCGGTTTACTGCTGCTGATGTAGTTGTAGTCGCATTAATTGGAGAAAGAGGAAGAGAAGTAGGAAGTTTTGTAAATCAAATACTTAATAATGAAACAAAAAATAAAACTATAATAGTAGCAGTTCCTGCTGATAAATCTCCTTTACTTAGAATTAGAGGAGCGGAAAGAGCAACATCTATCTCGGAATATTTTAGAGCTAAAGGTAAAAACGTTCTATTAATTATGGATTCACTGACAAGAATAGCGCATGCAAAAAGAGAAGTAGGGTTAGCCTTAGGTGAACAACCAACATCAAAGGGTTATCCACCCTCAGTAATCTCAATGTTACCTAATTTAATTGAAAGAACTGGCACAGGAACAAAAAAAGAAGGTTCGATTACTGCTTTTTATACAATATTAGCTGACTCTGACGATAATAATGATCCGGTTGTTGATACTGCAAGAGCTATACTTGATGGACACATTGTTCTCTCAAGAGAACATGCTCAAATGGGCATTTTCCCTGCAATTGATGTTAATCAATCGTTAAGTAGAGTAATGAATACTATCGCCAAACCTAAACATATTGAACAATCAAATTATATAAAAAAATTATATTCATTATATTTAGAAAATAGAGAACTAATCTTAATGGGAGGTTATACAAGTGGTCAAAATGAAGAAATAGATAATGCCTTAAATAACTGGCCTAAAATATGCAGCCTTATCAAACAAGGAGAAGTTGAAAAAACAAATTATGAAGAAAGTATTAAACAGTTATTTTCAATAAAATAGAACATACAATGAAAAAAAATAAATTTGACTTACTACTAATATTAAAAAAATTAAAAAAAAATAAATCTTTAATGTCACTTAGCAAACTTAATGAAGAAAAAACCAGAGTATCTGCAGTTGAAAATACTTTAAACGAAATGCTTAAATCCTCAGATTTTTCAGAAAATGAGATTACAAGTAGTGCGTTAATGAAACATACTTCTAACTATAAAAAACTGCTTCAAGAGAGATTATCAGTATCTTCAAATAGAAAAAACTATCTAGACTCTGAAATTTCAGAAAATATTCAACAAATTTCAAGAATAAACAAGCAAAAAGATAAAATTGAACAAAAAATTAATCTAATTCAAAAAGATAAAATAGAGTTAAAAGATAAACATTCTGAAGTCACAAACCTTAATAAACCTAATATTTAGTTTTTTAAAAGAAATATATGGCATTAGATTTGCAAGTTTCTGCTAATTAATAGCGAGAAAAAAATGGTATCTATCAGAAAAGATGTAGTTACAAATAATGAAGGTTTTCTTCCAAAAGGTTATAAAAAAGGTTCTTCTGATGAAGGAATCGATGCTTTATTTGCAGAACTCTTTTCTTTAGTCAATTTAGAAAACTTAGAAGAGAAAAGTATTAATGTAGATAAAATAAATATCCAAGACAATACAATTCAGAATCAAATCTTAGAAAATTTTATTAATGAAAAAGCAGAACCTACAAATAAACTTGAAAAAAAAAGTAATGAGAATGAGGTAACAAGTATTAAAAATGAAGATAAAAACGAGATAAAGGCTGCTAAATCACTAATATCGGTTTTTTACAAAGAACTAGGTTTTGATGAAGAAAATAATAATGATATCAACGTTGTTAAAAATAACATTACTGAAGAAGAAAACTTAAATATTTCCTTTCTCCAAAAAGATTTATCAACAAAATCAGCTGAAAATTCAAATAATATTATTACAAAAGAAAAAAAAAACTTTAATAAAAAAAATATAAATATACCAGTTTCAGATAACTTAGAAGAAAAAAATTCTTTTATTAAGTCAAATAAAGAAGTTACAAGTTCTTTTGAAAAAAAAGAACCTATAATAGGTTCTCATCCGCTGAATAATATAAAAAAAAAACAAGAAAAAATTTCTGAAAAAAAAATTAAAAAGCAAAATAATGCATTTGACAGAGTAAAATTAGATATAACCTATTCAGAAAAAAATAAAAATTTAAATATTATTGATAAAGTCTCTTTTGTTAGTCAATTTAAAAATTTTACTCAACCTTCAAAAAGTGATGCTGCATTAACAAACTCTGAAAAAAATAATTTATCTAAAATTAATCCAAATAAAAACTTGCCCAAAGATTCAATTTTAAATAAAGAAAATGAATCGCAAGAAACTTTAGATATGCTAGAAAGCAGTTGGGGTGAAAAATTTGTTAGGATTATAAAAAGTAATATTAATAGAGGAATTAATAAAATTGATTTTTCAGTGAGACCCAAAAATCTTGGTAAATTAAAAATTGAAATTGGGATTGAAGGTGAAAAAACAGATATAAAAATTAATACTGATAACAAACAAGTAGCAAATATATTAAATGAAAATCAAACAAAGTTAGTTGAAATGATGGATAAAGAATCACTTAAACTTGGAAGTTTTTCATCAATGGCTGGACAAAACAATGGCTCTAAAAAACATCTTGAAAAGAAACAAGATATTGAACAAATTTTAAAAACAAAAAAGAACCAGACTAATCAAGTTTCAGAGAAGATTACAAAAAAAACTAATCATAATATTGATATTAATGCGTAAATTACTAAAATAAACTTAAAGGAAAGATAATGGCTGAAGAAAATAATCAAGAAGAAGAAAAAAAAGGTGGAATTGTAAAAATAGCAATTATGGCTGTTAGTGGAATTGTTTTACTAGGCATAGGTTTAGGAATAGGTATTTTCATGGGTGGAAGTGAAACTGATCCGTCAAGTGAAATCACTCAGATTATTGAAAAAAAAGAAAACCCGGAACAATCAGATGATGATGAAAATAAAGAAGATGAAGAAGTTGCATCTGAAGATTGTACAGAGGAAGAAAAAGACGAAGAAGGAAATTGTCCTGTAGGACCAAGAAAAATACCAAAAGTAGTTCCAGAAGAAGAAATTTTTGCAACTACTTACTATGAATTTCCTGGAAATTTCACAACAAATCTTAAAGGATCAAAAAAGTTTCTACAGATCTCACTTGGAGTATCAACTCAATATGATGATACTGTTATGGTTAATGTTGAAAGCCATCAACTTGCTCTAAGATCTGAAATACTTGGTATTATGTCAGAATTTTCTCCAGAAGATATTGCAGGAAGAGATGGAAAATCTAAATTGTCAGAAACTTTAAAAGATGGGATTAACAAGATATTGGAAAAAGTCGAGGGTTTTGGAGGTGTTGAAAATGTACACTTTACATCATTTGTTCTACAATAACTGAAAATTAAAATTATGAGTGAACCATCAAGAAAATTATCTACAGAAGAAGTTTCAGCATTAATGGATGGTCTCAAAACTGGGGACTTGAGCTCTTCAACTATCAAAAGTTCTAAAGATGTTGAAGTAAAAGTTTTTTCTTTTGGTTCTGATGATTTAACATTGTTAGGGGATTATTATGCTCTAAGATTGATAAATGAGAGATTTGCAAGAATGGTACGATCTGTTTTCCTTCCTTTGCTTAGAGTGCAACCAAGAATAAGTTCGTTTCCTCCTGAAGTAAAAACTTTTGAAGAGTATAGTTCTGGACTCGATGCATTCATGAGTTTAACAAATAATAGAATTGAAGAATTAAGAGGATCCCTGTTAACTGTTCTTCCTCCATCCTTTGTAAGCCTTTGCACTAGTAGTAGGTATGGGGGTAAACTAGAAGTATCAGATAACTCAAGAACTGAATTTACATCAACTGAAGAAAAAATTATTGAAGTTGTTAATAATGGTTTGTGTAGAGTTTTAGAACAGTCTTGGAAAGATTTGACTCCAATAACTCTTAAATTTCAAAGTAGAGAACAAAATCCGCAATTTGCTGCTTTTGTTGAAGCTTCAGATTTAGTTATAGTTTGTTCCTTTGTTATGCAGCTACCTAAAATTGATTCTATTTCATTTGATCTAGTTTATCCTTTACAAACTCTCAAACCTGTTTCATCATTATTAAGATCTAGAGTTCAATCAGATGTAATTGAAACAAATATGAACTGGCAAGATAGACTTCAAAATGCCATACTTGAGGTTCCTCTTAAAGTCCATAGTAAGCTTTCTGAACCTGAAGTATCAATGTCAAAGTTATTAAGATTAAAAAAAGATGATGTATTGAAAATAAGTGTTGATGAAACCGTAGATTTTTTTGTAGAGGATCAAAAGTATTTTACAGCAGAAATGGGTGAACTTAAAGGAAATGCAGCAATAAATTTAAAAAAAAGAATAACAAGTACTAATAAATAATTAAGGAGTAAAAATGAACGCAGAGACAAAAAAAAGTCCAGAAGTAGAAGCCAAAGAGCCTCAAACTTCTGATAAAGAAAATACTGAAAAGCCTCAACCTAAAGCTGAAGTTAAAACTGAAAAAGCTGGGGCAAATAACCTTAGAGTTTTAGAAAATATAGATGTAAAACTTACTGTTGAAGTGGGTAATACTGAAATAAAAATAAGAGATTTACTGAGATTAAATGAAGGATCTGTTGTTGAATTAGATAGACTTGCTGGTGAACCATTAGATATTTTAGCTAACGGAACTATGATTGCTAAAGGTGAAGTCGTAATGGTAGGTGAGAGATTTGGTATAAGACTGACTGAAGTAGTAGATCCTGAAGAAAGAGTTCAAAATTTATAAAATAGTCATTTAATTGACTAAATAAATTTAAACAATATCAAATAATATTCATTATTTTCAATAGCTTAAATTAAATATTTCTTATTTAAGCCTATAAGGCAAATTTCTTGCATATCTAATTTTATAAATTTAGGAGTAAGAAAAATGACACCTGTAACTGGACCATCATTAGACCAATATCTTATTGTAATAGGATTTTTAATTGTAATCTTCATTGGTTTTTATTTTTTCAAAAAAAATAAACATTTAATAAGCTCAAAATTACATAATGAAAGAAGAATGAAAGTTTCTGAAGTAACAATGCTAGGTCAAGGAGATAGAGCTTTAATCTTAAATTTAGATAAAAAAGACTTTCTGTTCATATCTGGTAAACACTCCGGAGCTTTACTTACCGAAATAAAGTCACCAAAAAATAATCAGTTTAATAACCTAGAAGTAAAGAAAATAATAGAAAAAAGGATTAGTGATGATCAAATTAGGTAGTTTTCTTATTCTAATAGTATATTTTATTTTTCCAGAATTTGCTAATAGTCAGAATTTACCAGAAGGTCTGGAAGCATTAACTATAACTGAATCAGCGAATGGAAATAAAACTTATTCTTTATCTTTAAAAATTCTCGCTTTGATGACAGCCTTAACTATTTTACCTTCATTAGTTTTAGGTATGACAGCTTTTACAAGAATCATAATTGTAATGTCAATTTTAAGACAAGCATTAGGAACACAACAAACACCTCCTAATCAAATTTTAATAGCAATATCATTATTTCTGACATTTTTTGTGATGGCACCTACGTTTAATAAAATTACAGATTCAGTTTCAGAGCCATATCAGTCAGGAGAAATGTCTTTAAATGAAGCAATTGAAACTGGTGGAGGAGAATTAAAAAAATTTATGATAAAAAACACAAGAAAAACTGATCTTAATATGTTTGCCAGCATGGCTAATATGGGAAATTTTGAGTCCTCAATTGATGTGCCATTTTATATTGTACTTCCGGCATATATGACAAGTGAATTAAAAACTGCTTTTCAGATTGGATTTTTATTATTTTTACCATTTCTAGTGATTGACATGGTTGTTGCTTCAATTTTAATGTCATTAGGAATGATGATGTTATCACCTATGTTAATTGCATTACCATTCAAGTTATTATTATTTGTATTAGTTGATGGTTGGACAATGACAGTTGGCTCATTAGTGGGAACATTTTCATAAGAAATTAGATATTATAAAGGTTTAAATTATGGGATTTGATGAAAATATAGAAATGATAAGGTTAGCATTTTATCAGGTTTTAATATCTAGTGGCCCCTTTTTAGCAGCTGCATTAATTATTGGTCTTACTATAGGTATTATCCAAGCAGCAACATCTATTCAAGAGATGACCCTGAGCTTTGTTCCTAAAGTAGTATTAGTTATATTTGCAATGGGATTTATGGCAAATTTCTTTATTATTTCACTTACTGATTATTTTGCATTTATTTTTGATACTATCTCAGGAATCAAATAATGTTTATTCCTCTTCCCTTCTATGCTCCATTAGATGGATTACCTGGATTAGAATTAAGCAGTTTAATTGAATATTTATTTTTATTTTTTGTAAGTTCAATAAGGCTAACAGGATTTCTACTTTCAAGTCCATTCCTTGGTTCAAGAAATGTTCCACTTCAGGCAAAAATTGTTTTCTCAATGGTACTATGTTTCTTCAATTTTGGTTTTATTTACCAAAATGGTCTAGATTCTTCTGTTTTAGATAACCTAATTATAATCATTATAATTGAAGCTATTATTGGAGTTGCTGCTGGATTATCATTAACTATCTGGTTCAGTGCTGCTTCGATGGCGGGAGAAAAAATAGCTGCTGCTACTGGCCTTGGTTTCTCAGCATTAGTAGATCCTGAAACTGGTGGACAAACACCAGTTTTAAGTATTGTTTTAGATTTATTTCTTTTAACTATTTTTGTTTCTTTAAATGGACACCTATTAGCAATTGATTTCATCATGAAAAGTCACGAAGTTCTAGAAATTGGTTCAAGATCTCCTGGAATACAATTAATAGGAATAGGTATTGAAGCTGCTGGAGCGATGTTTTACGGTGCAGGACTAATTATGCTTCCAGTTGTAGGAGGTCTAATGTTATCTAATGTAGCTATTGGAGTTATTACTAAATCTGCACCAACACTTAATTTATTCTCATTTGGTTTTCCAATATCATTAATTCTTGCCTTTATAGTTCTATACCTATCTACACGATCTATAGGTGGAACATTTGCAGAATTAACAAATAATTCATTATCAACTCTTGAGAGAGTTTTAGGTATTCTATAAATGGCTGAAGATAAAGACGAAAGTCAGGAAAAGACACAGGAACCCAGTGCCCGAAGGCTTCAAAAAGCTGAAGAAGATGGAAAAGTAGTTTCTTCAAAAGAAACATTTGTTTTTACAATTCTTTTTGCTGGAGTTTTTTTAATGTATGCTACTCCTTTCCTGATTGAGGATTTTTTACTTGTTATTAAGTCATTTCTTCAATTTGGACCTGAACTATTAAATGGTCACTCATCATTAAATTCAATAAAAAGTGCTATATCTATTTTTATTAAAATAACACTAATATTTGGTATCCCCTTGTGTATAGTAAGTATAATCACTCAATTTATAGTAGGTGGAATTAACTTTTCATTTAAGTCAATAGAACCGAAATTTTCTAAGATGAATCCTTTAAGTGGTTTAAAAAAAATTTTTTCAGTAAAGGGATTAGTTGAACTTCTAAAAGCCATATTAAAAGTAACATTTTTAGGATTAATAACTTATTTTGTGATGAAAAAGTATCTTCCAGAAATTACTCATCTTACAAACCCAAATTTATTTTCAGCATTGACAAGACTTTTATCATTTTTTCCTATCTTGTTAGCTGGTTTATTAATTGGATTAGTTATTATTGCAATTTTAGATTTTTCATGGCAAAAATATACTTATATTAAAGAGCTTAGAATGTCTCATCAGGATATCAAAGACGAATATAAAGAGACTGATGGGCAACCAGAGGTGAAAGCAAAAATAAGACAACTTCAGATGAAAGCTGCTTCAAAAGTTGCTAAAGAAAATGCATCTGTAGAAAATCTCAATGAAGCAACAGCTATAATAACTAACCCAACTCACTTTGCAATTGCCTTAAAATATGAAGTTGGTGAATCTTCAGCACCAAAGATAATATCAAAAGGTAGAGGAAAAGTTGCAGAAAAAATAATTGAGGAATCAAAAAAACTTAATTTAGGAAAAATAGAAAGTCCTATATTAGCCAGAGCTTTATATTATACTGGAGAAATTGGTGAAGAAGTGATAAGTCAATTATATAATGCAGTTGCAGTTGCACTAGCTTACATCTATAAGGTAGATAAAGGTGAAGATATTGAAAAACCTGAGATAGAAGTTCCTGATGAACTAATATTTGATGAAAATGGAAAGCAAAATGTTTAACAAGTCAATTAGTCAAATGATTATAAATTTCGCATTTATTTATAGCTCAATTGTATGTCATTTTAAAGCTATAGAGTATTTAAATGTAGGAGAGACCTTTATGGCATTTTTCTTATGGTTTTGTGGTGCAACTTCTTTTATAGCAATATTTCGTTTTAAAATTGCAAATATAGTTAAAAAATTGAAAAAAAATGAGCTTGAACAGAAGAAATAATATAGATTGCAAGGCTTGCAAACATTTATATATTACTTACAATCATAAATATCCATATGGTTGTAGAGCCTTTAAGTTTATTTCAAAAAAATTTCCTTATTTAGAGGTTCATAGCAGTTCTGGCATGAAATGTGCTCTATTTTCATATAGAACTAAAAATGATATAATAAAAAAAAGTAACAATAAAAAAGGAAAGCTTGCATGAACACACAACTTAACACTATGCAAGAAAGCATTAAGATTGCACTTGATGCTGCAGATGCAGCAACTGATGTAACATCAGAATATAAACGAATGAAGAACGAATATATTAAAGCGGAGAAAAAAGTGAAAGAAATACATAAATATACAACAATTATTTTTTCAGCATCAATTGGAGCAGCAATTGTTGCTATTTTATTAACCGGTTTATTATATTTTAAATCTCTTTCTGAACTTGAAAGTATGACCAGTACTAGTAGAGAGGCACTTGTAGTGTTTGCTGAAAATGTTGAAGCTGTTAATCAAGCAGTTGAAGAAATGAATCAAAGCATAGAAAATCACTCTGAATTAGTTAATACAAATACTGAAATCAAAAGTAAACTTTCTGAACTAACTGAAGCGATATCTCAAAATGATAAAAATTTGATGGTAAGCTTATCTAAAGAAATTTCTAATTTATCAAAGTCAGTTTCTACTATTTTAAAAGAAGAAACAGGCAAACTTAATCAAAATATACAAGAAAGTGAAGTATTAACCTCAGCTAAAGTTAGCAAAGCAGTTGAAAAACTCATTAATGATAATAAGAAAAATTCAAATGTTAAGATGTTAAAAGAATTATCTAACAGTACATCAAGTCTTACAAATGCTTTAAATGCAATTTCATCTCAAAATAAATTATTAGTTAAAGAAATTACTGATGAAAAAGAAAGTATTACTTTTCCATAAAAAAAAGAGTAATATATAATGTCAGATATCAATGATACTAACCAAGGTTTTTTCTTAAAAATAGAATCAATTAGAAAGAGATCTCATGCATCTTCGTTATTGTTAAAACAAGATGATATAATAATAGCAGTAAACAATGAAATTTTTACATCAGGAGAAAAACAACTTATTGAAGTTTTAAACGATTTTCAAAAAGATGGCAAAGATATACTTTTAACTTTTTCAAGAAATAATATACTTTTTGATCTATTAGTTTCTAGAAGTCTAGGGTGTAAATTCACTACTTTAAACAAAGAAGAGACTGCAATACAGAAAGATCTTTTTTCTAAAAAAGAAATACATGATATCAGTAATTTACAAAGCTACACAATTTTGAGGGACTTAAAAAATCAATATGATTTTGTTGAGAAATCATATTCACCTCTTGCAGGTATTTTCCCTCCTGCTTGGTTAGCTTATGAACAGAAATGGTGGTTATTAAGTTTTTTTTGTATTCTCAGTATACTTCTGTATTCAGTAAATATTTGGTTTTTTATGCTTGGATGGATGTTTGGTTCAGTTTATTTTTATAAAGCTCAAATAAACCTGTTACTTTCTTTTTCTATGCTTACTGGAAAAGCCTTTTCAATGAAACTTGCAGCTACAAGTATCCATGAAGCTCAAAAACTTGTTAGAGAAATTAATCCAAAAGCTAAATTTAAATACTCTAAACTAGAAAAACCAATTGATATTGATAATGATGAGAAAAAAAATAATGAAAATAAAAATAATGTTACTGAAACAAGCGATGCTTTGGTATAAATAAATAACTTACATTAAATATATATAGTTTTTATTATGGCAGAACAGTATTCTATTCAAGCAGAGACTCTAATGAAAGCAGCAGTGGAGGATTATGTTGAGGTACTTAAAGGTGTACAAGCTTCTAATGCTAATATGGCTCTTATAAAAGCAATAAGAATAACAATTTCGGGAAAACCAAGAAGACTAGTTGATGTTGGTGATCTAAGAACAAAGGAAAATGATGAAAATAAACTTGAAGTATTAGTTTTTAACACTGATCACATCCCAGACTTAGTTGATGAAATTAATGAGTCTGGTTTTGAAACTAATGTTGATGGTCAATTTATTCATATCGATGTTCCTGATCCAAGTTATAAACAATTAATGGAAGTTGTTGATGATTTAAAAAGAAAAAAAAATTCTGCGCAAGGCAGATTAACTAAAGCTAAATCTGAAGCTACTACAAGAGCTAGAACTGCAGTAGAAAACGAATTTATTGAGCAAGGTGTTGCAAGTCAAGCATCAAAAAAATGTGATGTATTTTATGATCAATATGCAGGACAAATGGATGAATTAACGGATGCTAAAATATTAGAAATCTTGGGTGATGAGTTTTATAAAAAATACCAAGATGAAGAACTTGAATTTCAATAAACTTTAAAATAAATCCTAAGCTCTTATTTCAACTAAACTTTTCTTAGTGTGACTAGAATTAACACTTTTATATGTGTTATTTATCATTGATAAATTTAAAGATTTTTTATAGGATTTTTTTTCATTATTTTCTGGGGGTATCCATTTGGGATAACCAAATTCAATTTTACCAATTTCCTCAAATTTGTTATTTTTAGTTTTATTATTTGAAATATTTTCAAGGTTATTATTTAAAGAGTTTTTAGAAATTATTCTTTTTTTAT
>NZFI01000030.1:0-8928 GCA_002690595.1 Rickettsiales bacterium | reverse complement strand
TTATCGGGATGACCCTCAGAGACTGACTCACTTGTAAAAATATATTGTTCAGATTTTTTCATATTAAGAATAACTATTATTTATATTTTTTATAAAAAATTTTTCAACTTCTTTTTTAATAAAAAAATATCCAAGGATAAGCAGAAAAGAAAAAGAAAAATTATCAAGTAAACTAATGAGTACAAACCAAATTTAGAGTAAAATGTTTCCCCACTCCCTAATCTTATCTCTATTTCCTTGTAACCTTCTTCATTTAAGGGTAAATTTGCCATTATTTTTCCATTGATATCAATTATATTAGAAATGCCCGAATTTGAAACTCTTACTAATGGCAGACCTCTTTCAATCGCTCTAAACATATTTGCTATCTGATGTTGCTTCGGCCCAGTTGTTCTTCCGAACCATGCATCATTGGTAATATTTATGAGTAAATTTGGATTTAAAAAGGTTAATTTTTTCTCTGGAAAAATTCCTTCGTAACATATTGATGGTTCAAAGCTAATTATTCTTTCTTTGAAATCTTTTATAAATAATTCTTTTCTTCCAGTTCCGGAACTAAAATCTTTTCGGCCTTCAGTTAATTTTTTTAACTTTAAAATTCCGCTAAAAGGCATAAATTCACCAAACGGAACTAATCTAACTTTGTCATAGTAAGCAACTATCTCGTTTTGTTTTAGCAAGTATAAACTATTAAAAATTTTATAATCATTTCCAACTTTTTCATATCTTAATGCTCCGGTAATAAGATAAGTTTTCAAGGGTATATTTGCTAATATATACTTTTTTAAGTCCTCCTCCTTATTTAAAAAAAATGGTATTGCCACCTCTGGCCAAACTATAATATTTGGGGGATTTGAAGTATCAAGATCTTTGACCGAATATTTCTTTAATTTCATCAAATTTTCTTGCATATGTTCTTTTGACCACTTAATTTTTTGAGAAATATTTGGTTGCACTAAACGTATTTTAATTTTTTTTTTTTAAGTGTTCATCAGAAAATAAATTACCAAACAAGTATAGTGAAATTGGAAATATTGAAAAAATTATAAGAAATTCTCGATAGTTCTTTTTCGAAAAAAAGTTAGATAATATAACAATCCACAAAATTGTTAAAAAAGAAAGACCATAACTACCTATATATTTACTGATAATAACTAGATTATTATTAAAACCCCATACATGTGAAGATAGGTTCCAAGGGAAGCCTCCAAATATATTTGATCTTACAAACTCAAAAAAAAAAAAAATTAAGGCAATAACAAAAGAATTGAAAAAATAATATTGATTAAATTTCCTGATTTTTTCCAAATAAACAGATGTAATAATTGCTACCCCTCCATAAAAAAAACTCAAGAAAAGTGGGAAAAAAAAAAGAGCAAAAGGTATAAATACATAATAATTTTTATCAACCATTAATGGGAATACAATCCAGTGCATACCAACTAAAAAATATCCAAATCCAAAAGCAAGTCCAATTTTAAATGAGTCTTTATAATCCTTTGATTGCTTTATTTCACTAATAAATAAAATTAAGCCTATAACTAGAATGGGAAAGAAAAAAAAGTAAGGTAAAGCTAATGCAGAAAATGATCCTATTAAAAAAATGGATAAATATTTTTTATTTATCATAATTTTATTTAATTTGAACCATAAGTTTTTTAATTCTTCTTGTGTCAGCTTCTAAAACATTAAACTCAAATCCACTAGAATGAACAATAACTTCTCCTCTTTCAGGAACTCTCTCAGCTATTGAAAATACTAGTCCTCCAACAGTATCAATTTTATCTTTTTCATAGTTTTTGACAAACTTTCCTACTTTTTTCTCAAATTCTTCAATTGGCATTCTCGCTGAAACCTCAAAATTTCCTTTTGCAGTTTTCTTAAAAAATTCTTGTTGAACTAAATCATGTTCATCTTCTATCTCCCCCACAATTTCCTCAACCAAATCCTCAATCGTTACTAGGCCATCGGTGCCTCCATACTCATCAACAACAATTGCCATATGAATCTTTTCAGATCTCATTTTTAATAGTAAATCTAAAATTTTCATAGAGTGAACAGTATAGAGTATCTTTCTTGAAATTTGTTTTGCGTTTTTTTCTTGATTTTGAATTTTTCCATTATTTTGAGTAAAGTTTAAAAGATCTCTTATATGTGTCATACCTGTTATATTATCTAAATTTTCGTTAAAAACTGGCACTCTAGAATGCTTGGAATTACTCATTAATGCCGAAAGATCTGAAAGAGAAGAAAGTTCTGAAATAGCTATTATATTTGCTCTTGGGACCATTACATCTTCAACACACTTGTTATGTATATCTATAACATTACTAAAGATTTTCTTGGTACCATCATCAATTTTTTTATCTGAAATATCTTGCTGATCAATTAAATCTTCAATAACTTCTTTATAATTGTCTTTTTTTTCTTTAGAAAAAAATTGTACTATCTTTTTTATTATATTCATTTTTTATTTAAATTTTAATTAATCATGTAAGGATTTTTTATCATCAATTTTGATAAAATTTGAGTTTCTTTTTCTTCCATCAACTTTGCTTCGGTATGATCCTCATGATTAAAGCCCAAGAGATGCATAAATCCATGGAGTACTAAATGTGAAAAATGATCTTCAAAAGTTTTAGAATATAACTTAGATTCTTGTCTTATTTTTTCCAAAGACAACACAATGTCTCCTAATAAAATTAATTTATTACTTGATTTCATTAAATTTAAATCAACCTGAGGAAAAGATAAAACATTAGTTTCTTTTTTAATTTTTCTAAATTTATCATTTAAAACTTTAATATTTTGATTATTCGTAATCAATATACTTAATTCATATTTAGATTTTTCATTTAACTTTAATTCTCTTGATGCCTTATTAATTACCTTTTTAATTAGAACACTAATCACTTCTTTATCAAAATCATTAAGTTTTTCATATTTAATTTTAATCTTCATTTGATGCTTTTGAAAGATACTCATATCCAATACCCTCACTTTTTTCATAATTTTCATAATTTGAAACGATTTTTGAAACAAGCGAATTTCTTACAACGTCTTTGTCATCAAATTTTATGAATCCAATATCCTTAATATTTTTTAAAATTTTAATTGCTTCCCTCAAACCTGATTTTGTTCCTGAAGGAAGATCTACTT
This sequence comes from Rickettsiales bacterium, assembly GCA_002690595.1. Taxonomy (GTDB): domain Bacteria; phylum Pseudomonadota; class Alphaproteobacteria; order Methylaequorales; family Methylaequoraceae. Next base: position 5,769 of record NZFI01000030.1, on the reverse strand, counting down.
GAGAAAGATCTCCATTAATAATCATTTTTGAATTTTCTCCTAATCTTGTCAAAAACATTTTCATTTGAACAGAAGTTGTATTTTGAGATTCATCTAAAATTACAAACGAATTTGATAAAGTTCTACCTCTCATAAATGCTATCGGCGCAATTTCAATTTGACCAGATTCTATTTTTTTCATAACCTCAGACAATGGAAGCATTTCATTAAGAGCATCATAAATTGGTCTTAAAAATGGATCAATTTTCTCTTTTAAGTCACCAGGAAGAAAACCCAGCCTTTCTCCTGCTTCTACAGCTGGCCTTGATAAAATAATTTTATCTACCTGACCAGATTTTAACATTGAAACAGCAAATGCCACTGCTAAATATGTTTTTCCTGTTCCTGCAGGACCACAACAAAAAACAATTTGTTTTTTTCTGACTAGCTCAAAATAATCAATTTGTTTTCTAGATCTTGGCTTTAATAACTTTTTTCCTGCCTTAACAAAAATAGACTCAACTATATTTTCTTTTTTATTATGCAGTTTATCTTCAATAACCATATTTATTGATCCTTTTAACTCACCATAATCAATTACAGTATTGTTTAAAGCACTACTGTATAAAGATTTTAAAACAGATACTACATTCCTAACACTTTCTAAACTTCCATTTACGGTTAATATATTGCCTCTAGGAATAATTTCTACTCCAATCTCCTTTTCTATAAATTTAAGGTTATTATCTAATTCACCACAAACAGAGGAAAACAAAGAATTATCTTCAAAAGAAATAGTTTCAGAATAAAAATTTTTACTTTTTTTAAATTGATTTTTTTTGTTACTCAAATTTATACTTTTTAATTAATTTTTCCATGCAAAGAATATGCAGTAATTGATTCAATTTTAACATCAACTATTTTACTCACTAAAGAGTCTTTAGATATTAAATGTATTGGCTGAAGATATTCACTTCTTCCGACATATTGGTTTTTCTTTTTTCCTACTTTTTCTATTAAAACTGATAGTTTTTTTCCGATAAAAGAGTTATTGAAGTCTTTTTGTTGTTTTGAGAGTTCTGTTTGCATAATTTTTAATCTTTTATCAGTAACTCTCTCATCTACTGTGTTTTTAATTAGTGACGCTGGAGTTCCTGGTCTTGGAGAATATTTAAATGAATATGAACCTGCAAAACCAAGAAGTTTAATTACGTCCATAGTATCATCAAAATCTTTTTCAGATTCTCCTGGAAAGCCAACAATAAAATCTGATGTTAAGGCAATATCAGGTCTGGCTTTCTTTAAATTTTCAATAATTTTTATATATTCTTCCTTAGTATAGTTTCTATTCATTTCTTTTAAGATTTTATTAGAACCTGATTGGATTGGCAAGTGAAGATAGGGCATTAATTTTTTATTTAATTTATGTTCTAATATTTGTTTTTCAGACATATCTGATGGATGTGATGTTATATATCTAATTCTCTTGAGCTTTGCATTTTTTGATAATTCTCTACATAAATCACTTAGATCAAAAACTTTTTCTTTTTCTTGGTTGCTAAAATAACCATGATAAGCATTAACATTTTGTCCTAATAGAGTTACTTCTTTAACTCCAAGAGAAGTAAGTTTTTCTACTTCCATTTTAATTTCAAGAACTGATCTTGAATATTCAGCTCCACGAGTGTAAGGAACTACACAAAAAGTGCAAAATTTATCACAGCCCTCTTGAATTGAGACAAAGGCAGAAACACCATTAAAAGTTGGATCAAGTAAATAATCAAATTTACTTTCTTTGGGAAAATTATTCTCAATATACTGCTCAGATTTATGCTTTTCTTTTAAAATTTTTGGTAAAAGATGGTAGTTTTGAGGCCCTAAAACTATATCGACGTCTTTATTTCTTTTAATGATTTCTTTTCCTTCAGCTTGTGCAACACATCCACAAATCGCAATAGTCATATTTTTACCCAAAGCTATTTTATTCTTTTTATAATTTGCTAAACGACCAATATCTGAATACATTTTATCAGAAGCCTTTTCACGAATATGACATGTATTAAGAATTGCAAGTTCACAGTCTTCTGGACTTTCAGAATGCATGTAATTTAATGGTTTTAATAAATCTTTTATTTTCTCAGAATCATAAAAGTTCATCTGACAACCATAAGTTTTTATGTAAAAATTTTTTTTCACTAATCTTTTAAATACTAAGTTAGTTTTAATATACTAATTTTTATTTATAAGTATTTATAATTATAAAGATTTATTAGATTCTCTCTAGTATTGGCATTTAAATCTTTAGATACCTGACTTGAAATTAGTTCAAAACAATATTTACATGCCTCTTTTCTAGAAAAAAACTCATTAAAAGCTTTGGGGGCATGATATTTTACTTCAATCTCACAATTTCCCATTCCTAAAAGTTTCCATACATGTGGAACTAAATCCATATTTCCATACCATGCAAAATAATGTTTAAAGAATCTACTAAGTGGCACACCATCAAAACCTGTATAAGATAATGAAATAGGCTGTATAAAATAATTTTTATCCCTATTTAACTCGGTTATTGCAAACAAAGAGCTTTTAAATGGTAAAACTTTATTTCCATCGTTAGATGTTCCCTCAGGAAATAATATAATATTAAAACCATTAACAAGAAATTTATTTATCGTTGCAATTTGATTTTTGGTGTTACTTTTTTTATTTCTATTTATAAATATAGTTTTAGCTAACTTGCATATTTTATTAATTATCGGCCAATTTGCTATTTCTGATTTAGCGACAAATAGACCATCTAATTTAGAACCCAATATAAATATATCTAAATATGATGAATGATTTGAAATATAAATAACATTTTCCTTCTTTGGAACTCCCTTAAATCTTATATCAATCCCAAAAATAAATATGAGCCCCTTGAAATAAAGTTTTGGCGTTAAAAAAAATATATTCTTAGGAGCTAATAATAAAAGAAATTGAATACTAGAACAAATTAATGTCCAGACAAAAAATATGATTATTTTTAATAGGGAGAGAAATGGTGAGTAATACATTTTATTAATTTTTAACTGCTAAATTAAGATACTTATTTAAAATATTTTTGGATTTTAAAATTATACACACATCAATAGTTTTAAATTTCTTATCTAGAACAGCTCCAGAACCAACCCAAGCACCAACCCTCAAATAAGCCTTTATTAATGGAGGTAAAAGTTTAAAAGATGAAAGTTTATTTATTTTCTTTTTTTCCTTAAGTCGAAAAGTTACTTTTTTATCTGCAATTGGAATTGAATCATATTTTTTTGGAGCCAAGTGATAGTAATGCAAATAAGATAATTCTGTTCTAAAGTCTTTTACCTTCATTCCTGAAAAGCTTGCACAACCAATTATAAAATCAACTTTTTTAAGCTTTATATAACTAGCTAACCCTTTCCATAAAAGTCTTATTATTCTGCCATCCCTATAATTTGGATGTACACATGAACGTCCAGCTTCTAAAATACGCCCTTTTTGTTTTTTTAATTTTTCCAAATCAAACTCTGTTGAGGTGTATAGTTCAGACTTCGAATTAAATGGTGTATTTAGTAATAATCTATATGTGCCAACTACATAGCTTTCAGAAACAGAGGTATCAATTACTAACAAATGGTCACAAAATTTATCAAATTCATCTGATTCAATTTTGCTCACTTTTTTATTTTTTTTTTTATCATTAAAAAAGTTTTGATACCTGAGTTTTTGAGCATTACGAATTAAACTATTGTCACTTTTAATGACTAAAACTCTGAATTCATCAGCTTTAAAGTCTATATCTATTTTTTCAGGATAAGCTAATAATACTGGATCTTTATTAGAGGTTTTTAAAACCTTATTTGAAGAAAAGTTTTTAATGTATATAACATTTTTAGCAATATAACTTGCTTTTAAAAGAAATTTTTTAAGAGAATTCCCTCTATAAATTTTAATCTTCTTTTTTATTGGGTACTGCATATAATTCAAGTCTATGGTCGATAAGTTTATAACCTAATTGTTCAGCAACTTTCATTTGTAGCTTTTCAATTTCATCATTTTGAAACTCAATTACTTTTCCGCTCTTAATATCTATAAGATGATCATGATGTATATCAGTAACCTCTTCATACCTAAATCTGCCATCCCCAAATTCATGTTTTTCAATAATTTTTTTCTCTTCAAACAATCTTATAGTCCTATAAACAGTTGCTATACTTATTCTGTTATCAATTTCTGATGCTCTTTGGTATACAAGTTCCACATCAGGGTGATCTTTTGAGTTCGACAAAACCTCGATTATAACCCTTCTCTGTTCGGTCATCTTTAATCCGAGTTTATTACATTTTTCTAACAATCTATTCATAATATTGTATTCTTATGTCTATAATATTAAATTTATATGACAAATTTAAATTAATATTTAAACTCAAAATTTCAAAAATATTAGTTTAAATTATAACTCTTTTAATAAATTATGTAGAGCTAAAAGTGAAAAAAAAAAAATACTTAGATTTAACTAGTTATAACTGTCCAATGGCTTTTGTTAAAACAAAAATTTTTATTGAAAATAATCCCAAAAATTTAGAGAAAAAAGTTTTAGTCAAAGGCAATGATAATTTTTTGAGTATTAAGGAATCTCTCATTGAACTTAATTTAAAAGTAAAAACAAAAAAATTAGATAACAAAATATTTGAAATATCTATAAAAAACTAAATGTTTAAGACCATCAATAATGCGTCGAATTCTTCTCCATTCACATTATAATAATTTTTCCTTATTCCAAGATTAGTAAATTTTAATTTTTTATAAAAAGAAATTGCACTGCTATTATTAATATTTACTTCTATCAAAATTTCATTTAAGAATTTTTTTTTGCAAAAATTAATACCATTTAGTATTAAATCTCTGCCAATCCCTAATCTCCTATGCTCAGGACTAACAAATATAATATATAATTCTAAATGCTCATCTATTTTTTTAAAAATTGAAAAACCAATCACCTTCTTATTTATTAAACAAATTTCAGAAAAAATTTGTTTTTGTGATATCAACACTTTCAATTCATTATATGTCCAAATATTATTAAGCTCATCTTTAAATCTTAATTGTAAAAGCTCGACATCTTTGTAAAATTTTTTTGTTAAAGATTGATACCTAATTCTTTTTTCCATAATGCTTCTGATGATAAACAGGTCTGACAATATTTTTACCGTAACCACTAATAATTGCCTGAGAAATACTATCTGCATTAATTTCCAACTCTATTAATCTCTTATTAGACAAACAATCAAATTCAAAATCAAACTTATCGGTAATAATATTGATTTTATGTTCAGTTTTTGTGTCACAATAATTTTTAATTTTTAGTTCAATTTTCTTAATGTTCCCACAAAATATATTAGAATCTTTAATCCATAACCCTTTTTTGTTCTTAAAAAATTGGAAATAATAATCTTTTCTACTGTCCTTGAATAAGACTAGAATATTGCCTGTTATTTTTTCCTTAAGAGCCGAAATAAAAGCCTCAAATATTGTTACTGTTTGAATCCTTGCTTTGCCTGCAATAGCAAGTCCTTGTGAAATAGAAATAAGAGCTCTTATAGCTGTAAATCCGCCCGGCCCTCTAGAGAAGTAAATATGTGTTATAGAATTAAATGGTTCTTTCTTAAGAGCTTTTTGTATCAATAAAATTAATTCATCTGATTTTTTAACATCTTGATTTTTTTTTTCTAAAAATAATAATTTTTCTTTATTTCTATATATTGAAACTGA
>NZFI01000029.1:0-7739 GCA_002690595.1 Rickettsiales bacterium | reverse complement strand
CTAATACCCCGCTTACATTAGCAGAAACCGCAAGTGTTTTTGGAGAAATGCTTACCTTTAAATCAATATTAAAAACTACTAAGTCTGTTAAGCAAAGAAAAATAGTATTACGTTCTAAAGTAGAAGATATGCTTAATACTGTAGTTAGACAAATAGCATTTTATGAATTTGAAAAAGAATTACATTTAAAAAGAGCAGACGGGGAATTATCTGTGGATACTATTAATAATATTTGGCTAAAAACTCAGAAAGAAAGTTTAGGTGATTCAGTAAAAATCTATGGAGATTACAAGTATTTTTGGTCTTACATTCCTCATTTTATTCATTCACCATTTTATGTTTACGCATATGCATTCGGGGATTGTTTAGTTAACTCTCTTTATGCTAAATATGAAGAAAATTATCCAAATTTTAATAAAAAATATATAAAATTATTAAAAGCAGGTGGTTCACAAAATTACTCGGATTTATTGAAGGTTTTTAATTTAAATCCAAAGGATCTAGACTTTTGGCAAAGTGGTCTTAATATAATTAAAAAATTAATAGATGATCTGGAGCAACTAGGTTAACGTACATATTTTAAAAAAATTTGATGATAAAATTAGCTATACCAACCGAAGTAATTGATTTTGAAAACAGAGTAGGAATAACACCTGACTGTATTAGTTCATTAACGAAGATGGGATTGAATGTTTTTATTAAAAAAGGAGCAGGGAATTTATCATCTTTTAGTGATGATTTATATATTAAATCTGGTGCAAAAGTTTGTAAATCAGATAATGAATTATACAAGGATGCGAATATAGTTGTTAAAATACAAAGACCAGTTAAAAAAACAAACATAGATGAATTTAAATTTCTTCAACCTGGAATGAATATTTTAAGTTTAATTTATCCTAACAAATTTAAGATAGAATTCGATTTAATGAAGAAAAAAAAATTAAATGTTTTTGCGATGGAGTTAATGCCAAGAATTTCCAGAGCACAGAGTATGGATGTTTTATCATCGCAAAGTAATTTAACTGGATATAAAGCGGTAGTAGATGCCGCAAGTATATATAACAAAGCTTTTCCACTTATGATGACTTCAGCAGGTACAATTGCCCCAGCTAAAATACTTATTATTGGAGCTGGTGTTGCTGGGCTTCAAGCAATTGCAACTGCAAGAAGACTTGGTGCAGTGGTTTTTTGCTTTGATGTTAGGAAAGCCACAAAGGAACAAGTTGAGAGTTTAGGTGGTAATTTTATTGCAGTTGAGGAGAATGATACTGGTGAAACTGAATCTGGATATGCCAAAGAAATGAGTGCTAAATATAAAAAAAAGCAAGCTATTCTTTTGGAAGAAAATATAAAAAAAATGGATATTGTTATAACTACTGCATTAATTCCCGGCAAACCAGCGCCAAAAATAATAACAAAGAAAATGATTCAAAGTATGAAATCTGGAAGTATTATAATGGATTTAGCATCTGAGTTTGGAGGAAACTCTGAATTAACAAAGCATGGCCAAACAATAGATTTTCAAAAAGTTAAAATAATTGGTCCAGTAAATTTAGCTTCTTCTGTATCTCAAGATGCATCAAGACTATATTCTAAAAATATTTTAAATTTTCTAAATAACTCCTGTACTGAAGGAAAATTTTTAGACTTTAATTGGGAAGATGAATTAGTAAAAGGTACATGTTTATTAAAAAATGGAAAACAAACTAAAAAGGAAGTATAAGTTATGGAAACAATTGATCCGACGTTAACATTAGTAATTATTTTTGTTCTAGCATGCATGGTTGGTTATTATGTTATTTGGGGAGTAACTTCGGCATTACACTCTCCATTAATGGCTGTAACAAATGCAATTTCGAGTGTGATAATTGTTGGTGCAATAATCGCAGCAGGCCCAGATGAGAAAAATTTTTCATCAATAATGGGATTTCTTGGGATTATACTGGCTTCGGTTAATATCTTTGGAGGCTTTGTAGTTTCTCATAGGATGTTATCTATGTTCAAAAGAAAAATTAAAAAAGAAGAAAAAAACAAATGAGTGCAAATTTAACAGCAATAGCTTATTTAATTTCGGCAATATTTTTTGTATTAGCACTAAATGGTCTTTCAAATCCAGATAGTGCTAGAAGAGGTAATTTATTTGGAATTATTGGGATGCTTATTGCTATACTAACAACCTTTTTAAGTCCGAATGTAAATTCTTACCCAATGATTTTACTTGGAATCTTGATAGGAGGAACAATTGGAACGTTTATAGCGCTTAAGATTGAAATGACATCTTTACCTGAACTTGTTGCAGCTTTTCATTCTTTAGTGGGTTTAGCTGCAGTATTTGTTGCTTCAAGTGCTCTATATGCTCCAGAAACTTATGGAATTACTTATCAAGGAAATATTAAGACATCAAGTTTGGTAGAAATGGCAATAGGAGTTGCGATCGGTGCTGTTACATTTACTGGTTCAATTATAGCTTTCTCAAAATTACAAGGTCTAATGAGCGGGGCACCTATAGTTTTTCGTGGGCAACATGCATTAAATCTTTTAATTGGAATTTCATTAGTTTTTTTAGTTATTTTATTTACCAATACCGAATCTAAATCTATATTTTGGGTTATTGTATTATTATCATTTCTTTTAGGTATTTTACTTATTATTCCAATTGGTGGAGCAGATATGCCAGTAGTTGTTTCAATGCTTAATTCATATTCAGGCTGGGCAGCAGCAGGTATAGGATTTACATTAGAAAATCATTTACTTATAATCGTAGGATCTTTAGTTGGAGCTTCAGGTGCAATCCTAAGTTATATTATGTGTAAGGGAATGAATAGATCATTTTTTAATGTAATACTTGGTGGATTTGGAGTTGAAGAGGGTAGTAACCAGTCTGGTAAAAAAGAAGAAAGACCTGTTAAACAAGGAAGTGCAGAAGACGCAGCTTTTATTTTAAGTAATGCTAATTCTGTTATCATTGTTCCAGGATATGGAATGGCAGTTGCTCAAGCTCAACATGCTCTCAGAGAAATGTGTGATCTACTCAAAAAGTTGGATGTTAGCGTTAAATATGCAATTCATCCCGTAGCAGGAAGAATGCCCGGTCATATGAATGTTTTACTAGCAGAAGCTAATGTTCCTTATGATGAAGTTTTTGAATTAGAAGAAATTAACAGTGACTTTTCAAATACAGATGCTGTTTTAGTTATAGGAGCCAATGATATAACAAATCCTTCAGCTAAAACAGACAAAACAAGTCCAATATATGGAATGCCTATCCTTGATGTGGAAAACGCAGGAACTGTTCTGTTTATTAAAAGGTCTATGGCTTCAGGTTATGCTGGAGTACAAAACGAACTTTTTTTTAAGGATAATACTATGATGTTATTTTCTGACGCAAAAAAAATGGTGGAGAACATTAGCAAAAATATTGATTAAAAGCCTTCAAATTCAATTTTTTTTCTTAAGAGTTTTTTAAATCTTCTTGTTGATTCATTTAACAGTCTTGCTTTTTTTTCTGAAGGCTTTTCATAAGCCCTTCTTTGTTTCATTTCTCGAAAAACTCCTTCACGCTGCATCTTTTTTTTCATTGCGCGCATTGCTTTTTCGATATTATTATCTTTCACGTGAACCCTAATTATTTTATTTCTCCTTTAATTAATTTGTTTTAAGTTATATAAAAAAAAACTAATGTAAACCTTTTTTTAAAGAATGAATGTATAAAGAATCTTTTAAAAAACAACTAGTTTTAGAAACAATAAAAAATTTTTCTAAAACTAGTTCATTTGAGAATGCTTTAAAAAACTCTTTAAAAAAGATTAATGTTCCCAGTCAAGATTGGAAAAGAATAGAAAAATTTCATTTTCCTAATGGATTTCAAAATTTAATAGAAGAGTTTAATAAAATTATAAATTACAAATTAAATAAAAAAAAACTAAATTTAAATAAAATGGGTGTGAGTGAAAAAATTTCTTTTTTAGTTCAGTCTAGAATAACTATTAAAAGTGAATATAAACAATCTTTTAAAAATATAATTTTGAATATGATACGACCTAAAAATATATATTTCTCTAATAAATTACTTTTCAAAATTTCAGATGAAATATGGTTTCTAAGCGGAGATAGTTCGTTAGATTTTAATTATTACTCTAAAAGGCTAATATTGATGAAAATATATTTTTTAACCATAGTTTTTTGGTTAAAAGATAAAAGTTCAAATAATGAGAAAACTTTTATATTTTTACAAAAGCAAATAAAAAATGTTTCTAAAATTGGAAAGTATAAATTTTTAATAAAAAGCTTTATTAATAAATTTTCTAAATAAGTTTTTTTAATTTAGTAAAGTGTCCCATTTTTCTTTTTGGTTTAACTGATTCTTTAAAATAGTCGTAAAACTTATATTTTTGACTTATTTCTTTAATGTTATTGTACTCATTTCCTAGTATATTTTTCATTATAGCTCCAGAAAAAATCTCTGGATTATGAATTTTCAAACCAGAAATAGCTAGGATAAGATTATCAAATTGATTGTAATTACAACAATCTAAGGTCCAATGTCCTGAGTTATGAGGTCTGGGTGCTAATTCATTTATATATATTTCTTCATTTTCAAGAATAAACATTTCTACAGCTAAAACACCTATTATTTTTAATCTTTTGGTTATATGTATTGCATAATCTATTGCTTTTTTCTGTGTTTTTTTAGAAAGTTTTGATGGAAAATGCGATGATATCAGAATACCTTTTTTATGAATATTTTCTACAGGAGGATAAATTTGAATTTCACCTTTTGTGTCTCTTGAAATGATGACTGATATTTCTTTTTTAAAATTAACTACTTTTTCAGCTATATAGTTTTTAATACTTAAATTTTTAAAATTACCAATATTTTTGCTGCTAATTTTATGTTGATTTTTACCATCATATCCAAATGTGCATGATTTAATTATAATATTTTTATTAAACTTATTAAATGCTTCTTTAAGTTCATCATAATTTTCTATTTTGTAATACGGAGTTGTTTGTATGTTTTGTAAGGAGTTTAAAAATTTTTTTTCTTTAATTCTGTTTTGAGCAATTTCTATTGAGGATGCTATAGGTCTAAGTTTATTTTTTTTATCAATTAAATTTAATGTTTTTATAGGAATATTTTCAGTTTCAACAGTTACCATATCTACACTATCACAAAATTTTTCAATTTTTTTTAAATCTTGAAAACTACCGTAAAAAAAATGATCACAAAACTTTTCGGCACTACATTGACGAGATTCAGAATAAACAGAAATTTTTTTTTTAAACCTTTTAGCTGCAAGGCATAAAAACATTCCAAGCTGACCTCCACCTAAAATCCCAATAGAATTGATTTCGTCAACAACTTTCATTTCTATTTAGAGTTAAGAGGAATTTTTGGCACAGACTGAGTTTGTTCTTCTCTAAATTGAAGAAGATTGTTTTTTATTTTAGTGTCACTTAAACTTAGTATTGAAGCAGCAGCCAGTACAGCATTTTTTGCTCCGACTTCACCAATCGCCAGAGTTGGTAGAGGAATACCGGCGGGCATTTGAACAATTGATAGTAAACTATCAATTCCTTTTAATGTTTTGCTTTCAATAGGAACTCCTAAAACTGGTAAGTGAGTAAGAGAGGCAAGCATTCCTGGCAAGTGAGCAGCACCTCCAGCTCCTGCAATAATTACTTTTATTGAAGTATTTTTTAGATTTTTTGCAAACTTATATAATCTATCAGGGGTTCTATGAGCAGAAATAATTTTTTTTTCAAATTTTACTTCAAGTTGTTCAAGAATTTCTGTGCACTTTGATAGTGTTGACCAGTCCGATTGACTTCCCATTACAATTGAAATTATTGGTTTTTTATTAACTCTTTTCATATTTATAATATAGAAATTATTTTATTTTTAAAAATTAAGTATCTAATTTTTGTCCATATTTTTTAAATAATTCTTCTAATTCTTCTTTAGTACAGAACCCTAGCTCAAAAGGGTTTTGGGAACGAATATTTTGAGAGTTCCAATGACTTCTTTCTCTGATAGATTTAATTGTACCTTTTGTTGTACCTATTAATTTACATATTTTTGAATCAGGAAGATCAGGTAGGTTTTTTAAAATCCATGAAATTCCATTAGGTTTATCTGCTCTCTTAGATAAGGGAGTATATTTAGCCCCCTTAGTTTTAGTTTTTGGTTTTGGTACATTAGTCTTTAACATTTGTAATTCTTTTTTTTCATTTTTTTCACATTTTGTTATCTCATCTAGAGATAATTCACCGTTTTCAATAGGATTTCTAGCTAATATGCCAATAGACACTTCTCCATCAGCAATAGCTTGAATTTCAAGTTTATGTAAACCCACAAAATTAGCTATTTGTTCAAACGATAATGTTGTATTTTCTATCAACCATATTGCTGTAGCTTTCGGCATTAATGGAATTTTTTTCATGTTTTGTACCTAAAATTATAAAGATAAAATTACTTTACCTATATGGCTATTGTTATAAAGCTTTTTATGTGCTAGTTCAACATCCTCTAATTTAAAAACAGAATCTACAATTATTTTAATGCTACCAACTTCAATTTTAGGAAAAACAAACTTATTTAGATCTTTTAAAATTTTTTGTTTAAAATTAGAATCCCTAATTCTAAGTGTCGAACCAGTAACTGTTAATCTTTTTAGCATAACTTTCATTAAGTTTAATTCTATTTTTGAACCTTTTTGAAATGCAATATTTATAATTTTCCCATCATTACTCAATAAATCAATATTTTTTTGAACATAATCTCCTCCAACCATATCTAATATAATATTTACACCTTTTTTTTGGGTTTTTTCTTTTATAATTTTATAGAAATCTTCTTTTTTATAATTAATAGCCTCACTTACTCCAAGTTCCTTACAAATTTTTTTTTTCTTTTCATTTCCTACAGTAGTATATATTTCAGAGTTAAATAGTTTTGAGATTTGTATAGCACTTATTCCTACTCCACTTGTTCCTCCATGGATTAATACCTTTTTTTTTTGTGATATTTTTCCTCTATAAACAAGATTAGACCAACTAGTCATAAAACATTCTGGAATTCCGGCAGCTTCAATGAACGTAATATTTTTTGGTTTTCTACAAACTTGTTTTTGATCTACTACACAATATTCGGCATATCCTCCACCGTCAACAAGTGCTATTACCGAGTCATTTAAATAAAGATTTTTTACTTTTTTACCAATTTTTTTAATTATTCCTGAGACCTCTAATCCTAGTATAATTGAATGTCCTTTTGGTGCAGGATAAATTCCTTCTCTCTGGAGCAAGTCAGGCCTATTAACGCCAGCAGCTTTAACTTTTATCAAAACCTGGTTTTCATTGGGTTTTGGGATATCAGTTTCAATTATTCTAAGGACTTTTGGCGGACCAGGATAGTCAAAAAAAACAGATTTCATTAAGTTATTTTATTTTTTTGCCAAATTCAGATTTTGAAATCTTTTGTTAAACCTTGCAACCTGACCTTCTGTATCAAGGATTTTTGATGTCCCGCCAGTCCAGGCTGGATGGGAATTTGGATCAATATCTAATTTCAATCTATCGCCTTCTTTTCCATAAGTTGATCTGGTTTCAAATTTAGAACCGTCCGTTAGTTCAACAGTAATTTTATGATAATTTGGGTGAATTTTTTTTTTCATATTTTTAACTTAATTTTTATATATTAATACAAAGTTATTTTTTATTTTCAAGTATAACTAAAT
>NZFI01000028.1:0-17204 GCA_002690595.1 Rickettsiales bacterium | reverse complement strand
ATCAGCAATATAACGTGTGGATAACCTCTCATGGTCTTTTGATGATTTTCTTTATGATAATGCCAGCAATGGTTGGAGGGTTTGGAAATTACTTTGTTCCTTTATTAATTGGAGCTCCTGATATGGCTTTCCCAAGAATGAATAACTTAAGTTTTTGGTTATTAGTTCCTTCAATTATTTTGTTAATTGGTTCAGGTTTTGTAGATGGTGGTGCTGGTCCTGGTTGGACACTTTACGCTCCATTATCGACTTCGGGTCACGGAGGTCCGGCTGTTGATATGGTTATTCTTTCAATGCATCTAGCTGGTGCTTCATCTATTCTTGGTGCAATTAACTTCATTACTACAATCTTCAATATGAGAGCTCCAGGAATGACAATGCATAAAATGCCATTATTTGCTTGGTCTATATTAATTACAGCTTTTCTATTATTATTATCTCTTCCAGTTCTTGCTGGTGCAATTACAATGATGCTTACAGATAGAAATTTTGGAACTGCTTTTTTTGATCCAGAAATGGGAGGAGATCCAGTTTTATTTCAACACTTATTCTGGTTTTTTGGTCATCCAGAAGTTTATATTTTAATTTTACCTGGTTTTGGAATGATAAGTCATATCGTTTCAACATTTTCTAAAAAACCAATATTTGGATATTTAGGTATGGCTTATGCCATGGCTGCTATTGGTGTAGTCGGATTTGTAGTTTGGGCTCATCACATGTATACAACGGGTTTAGATGTAGATACTAGAGCTTACTTCCTTGCCGCAACAATGGTTATTGCTGTTCCAACAGGAATTAAAATATTTAGCTGGATAGCAACCATGTGGGGGGGATCAATAGAGTTTAAAACCCCAATGCTATTTGCAATAGCAATGATATTTCTATTCACCTTAGGAGGTGTAACTGGAGTAGTACTTGCTAATACTGGAATAGATGTTGCTCTTCACGATACATATTATGTTGTTGCTCATTTTCATTATGTGATGTCTATGGGTGCTTTATTTTCAATATATGCTGGTTTTTATTATTGGTTCAGTAAGATGACTGGCAGAGAATATAGCGAACTTTTAGGAAAAATTCATTTCTGGCTAACATTTATTGGCGTAAATATTACTTTTTTCCCAATGCATTTTTCTGGATTAGCTGGAATGCCAAGAAGAATTCCAGATTATCCGGACGCTTTTGCTGGATGGAATGCTGTTTCAAGTTATGGTGCTTATTTATCTGTTTTTGCGGCGTTCTTCTTTGTATTCGTTATAATTGAAGCTTTTTGGAAATCCAGAAAAGCTGCGTCGAACCCATGGGGTAGAGGTGCGACTACATTAGAGTGGAAACTAAGTTCACCGCCTCCTTTTCACTCATTTGACGAACTACCTAAAATTAGATAGATCTTATATCTAGTGTGTTAGATGAGTTTAGATTCAACAAAGTTACAGCTAAGTAAAAACGAAGCTGAAGATAGTTCTGTTTCTGACTTTTTCTCATTGTTGAAACCAAGAGTAATGTCTCTTGCAGTATTTACGAGTATCTGTGGACTATATTTGGCCCCCGGGGAACTTCATCCAGTTTTATCTGTTACGGCAATATTGTGTATTTCTCTTGGGGCGGGAGCTTCTGGGGCGATTAATATGTGGTGTGACCGAGATATTGATGGGATTATGGCTAGAACCAAATTTAGGGCTATTCCGATGGGTAAGATTCATCCAAAAGATGTTTTGGGTTTTGGAATCTTTTTAGCTTTTGCTTCAGTTATAATTTTAGGATTAGCAATCAATTATTTTGCTGCTTTTTTATTAGCACTTTCAATTGCGTTTTATATCTTTATTTATACTCTTTGGTTAAAAAGAAAAACTCATCATAACATTGTTATTGGAGGTGCTGCGGGAGCATTTCCTCCAATCATTGGTTGGGCTTGTGTTACACAAGATATAACTATTTTTCCACTAGTTTTATTTTTAATCATTTTTGTTTGGACGCCACCTCATTTTTGGGCCTTAGCTCTTTATAAAGATATGGAATATTCAAAAGTAAATATTCCTATGCTTCCAGTTGTTTTTGGTAAGAAAAATACTAAAGTTCAAATCTTTATTTATAGTATTGTGCTTTTTTTAGTTTCAAGCTCTCCCTTTTTTTTAAATCTAACTGGAAAAATATATCTATTTACTTCATTTATTCTTAATGGCTTTTTTGTTTATTACTGTTTGAAATTACTTTTGGGAGATGAAGAAAAAAATGACTCAGATGCATCAAAAGTGTTTAAATTTTCTATTCTTTACTTATATTTGATCTTTATCATGTTTGCTTTAGATAAATTTTTTTCAAATCAGTTCTATGGATAATAAAAAAAAAAAAATATTGCTTTAGGTTTAGCACTTTTTGCACTTGCAGTAATTTTTTATATTATAACTATAACAAAAATGTAAAATGACAAAAATAAAAACCCAAGCACTTTATTTAACCACATTTGTTTTGTTCATGATAGGTCTTAGCTATGCTTCAGTACCTTTATATAAAATTTTTTGTCAGGTTACTGGTTATGGCGGAACGCCAATGGTGTCATCAGAAAATACCTCTTTAATTTCTCAAAAAAGAATTAAAGTAAGATTTGATTCTTCAACAGAAAAAAATACTCCTCTATTTTTTGAACCAGGGAAAAAATATATTGAAACAGAAATAGGAAAAAATAATTTAATTTTTTATAATGCTTCAAATAATTCTAATGTTTCGATTAAAGGAACAGCAAGTTTTAATGTAACTCCTCTACAAGCAGCTAAATATTTTAATAAAATTGAATGTTTCTGTTTTGAAGAACAAGTTTTTGATCCTGGGAAAGAAGTTCAAATGCCAGTTTCTTTTTTTATTGATGATGCTATACTTAATGACAAATCTATAAAGGGTTTAAATGAATTAACATTGTCGTATACTATGTATACAACTATTGAGTAATTAAGAAGGAAATAAAATATGAGCTCAGAACAAAAACACCCATATCATTTAGTTGACCCAAGTCCTTGGCCCTTAATCACAGCGCTGTCCACTTTGATTATGGCGTGGGGCTTCATTGTATTTATGCATGATGAAAAATCACTTATTTTTTCAATAGGAGGGATTGCACTAGTTTTATCAAGTATATTTTGGTGGAGGGATGTTGTCAGAGAGTCTCAAAGTGGTTCGTTTCATAACAAAGTTGTCCAAATAGGTTTAAGGTACGGTATGCTCTTATTTATTGCATCGGAAGTTATGTTTTTTTCAGCTTGGTTTTGGGCATTCTTTGATGTGGCTTTTTATCCAGGCGTTGATAGTCCAGAATTAATTGGTAGAATGGAAGCTATAGATGGAGTTTTTCCTCCTGACGATATAGCTTTAATTGATCCGTTTGGTATTCCACTATTAAATACTCTAATTCTTTTAGCTTCTGGTGGTACAGTGACTTGGGCTCATCATGCTTTAAGATCTGGTGACAGGAAAAACTTTTTGATATTTTTGTTTTTGACAGTTGTCTTAGGAGTTATTTTTACTGGCTTTCAAGCATTTGAGTATCAACATGCTGAGTTTTCAATAGACGAGGGAATTTATCCTTCTACTTTTTACATGGCCACTGGTTTTCATGGTGCACATGTTTTGATTGGTTCAATATTCTTAATGGTTTGTTTCTTTAGGGGTCTAAAAGGACAATTTGATCCAGACAAACACCTAGGATTTGAGTTTGCTGCATGGTACTGGCATTTTGTAGATGTAGTCTGGTTATTCTTATTTACTTTTGTTTATTGGTGGGCTTCTATATAAACAATTTGTAATGAAATTTACTTTACAAAAGAAAGTCTATATTTTTGAACCAAAAATAATACCTTCAATTGCTACATTGATAGCACTTTCTATTCTTTTAACCCTCTCTTTTTGGCAAATTAAAAGACTAATTTGGAAAAAAGATCTTATTAACACGAGAATAGAAAGATATGAGAAAGGTATTGAGGATTTTAATTCATTAAAATTTGTTGATGATAACGAATTTTTTAAAGTATCTGTTAAAGGTGAATTTCTTAATAATTTTGAGATGTTTATGCCGGCATTAAGTAAAAGAGGGAATAATGGATATCATATTTTAACACCATTTAAAAACTCTGATAACAAGGTATATATACTTGATAGAGGATGGATTCCTTTAGCAAAAAAAGAAAAAAGCGAAAGAATTTCTAATATAGTTGAAGGAGAGCATGAACTTGATGTTGTAATAAGAAAACCAGGAAGGAAAGGGAAATTTCAACCAGAAAACGATTTAAAGAATAATTTTTGGTTTTTTGTTGAGCCTACAAGAATGTCTAATTATTTAAATATTAAATTAGAAGAAAAAATTTATTTAGAAGCAGTTAATAATGGTCCAAATAATTCACCTCTTGGAGGACAAACAAGGATATATATTAGAAATAATCATTTACAATATTCAATTACTTGGTTTTTAATAGCATTGGGATTGATTGGAGTTTATTTAGCAGCCAGTATAAAATTAGAAAAAAAATAATATGCTATACTCATCCACAAGAGGAAATGAAAAGTCAGTAAACTTTGAGGATGTTTTACTAAAAGGCCTAGCTGATGATGGAGGTCTTTATGTGCCAGATAAAATACCTTTTTTAAATTTTGATAAAATTAAGGAATTAAGAGATTTAGAATATTATCAATTAGTTCACAAAATTACTAAATATTTTGTTCAGCCAATTATTAGTTCTTCTGATTATCTAAAAATTTGTAAAAAAACATATGAAAACTTTTCTGAAGAAAAGTTAATTTCCATAACTAATTTAGAAAAAAATGAATTTTTACTTAATTTATATCATGGACCCACATTTGCTTTTAAAGATTTTGCTTTGCAATTGTTAGGAAATATTTATGATTTTATTTTAGAAAAAAAAAAAATTAACTTAACTATTATAGGTGCAACCTCTGGAGATACTGGATCAGCAGCTATTTCTGGTTGCTGCAAATCTGAATATGTAAATATTTTCATTCTTTTTCCAAATAAAAAAGTAAGTGATATTCAAAGAAAGCAAATGACAACAATTAATAAAAGAAATGTTTTTAATATAGCTATCAAAGGTAACTTTGATGATTGTCAAAATATTGTAAAAAGTTTATTTAATAGAAATAAAAAAAATTCAGAAATTAATTTAGCTGCAGTTAATTCTATAAACTGGGTAAGAATAATGGGTCAGATAGTATATTATTTTTGGTCATACTTAAGATGTGCAAAAAATTCAGAGCAAATAAATTTTTGTGTTCCGACCGGCAATTTTGGAAATGTTTATGCAGGATATATAGCGAAAAAAATGGGCCTGCCAATTAAAAAACTTTTTGTAGCATCAAATTCAAATGACGTTTTAACTAGATTTTTTGCAACTGGCGTAATGCAAAAATTTAAGACCATTAAAACTATTAGTCCAAGTATGGATATTCAGGTATCTAGTAATTTTGAAAGACTACTTTATGATTACATAAAAGATGAAAAAAAAAATGTAAGTAATTTTTTTCGTGAACTTTCCATCAATGGCAAATTTAATATAAGTAAAAAATTATTAAAAAAAATTTTGATGTTTTTTAATGGAGGAAAACTCAGTGATACAATGACTAAAAATATGATCAAAAATTTATATGAAAATTATGGTATAATAGTTGACCCACACACAGCAGTTGGAATTGGAGTAGGAAGAGCCCTCTCTAAAAAACAAGATAAAACAATTTATTTGGCAACTGCACATTATGGAAAATTTATTAATACTATTAATGAATCTCTTAATAGAAAAAATCAATTACCACTTGCTCTTAAAAAGTTAAATGACAAAAAAGAAAAATTTAATGTTTTTGAGAATGATATTCAAAAAATTGAACAATTTATATTTAAAAATATTTAATAATTTATGCGCTACCGGACAAGGTAGAAAATTTTGAAAAATCAATGCCGGTTATTTTAATAGCTTTATTCCATTTTTTTTCAACGTCCGTATCAAAAATTAAATCTAGTTTTTCATTAATTTTAATCCAGCTATTTTCTATAATTTCTTTCTCAAGTTGACCTGGACCCCATCCTGCATAACCAAGTGATATAAAATACTTATTTGGTCCTCTGTTTTTAGCAATATCCTCAATAATTTTTGTTGAACAAGTTAAGTTAATTGATTCTGAAATATTTACTGTACTATCACTTTTATATTCATTTGAGTGTAGAATAAAACCATTGGTTTGACTCATTGGCCCACCTATATGAAGTGAAAGATCAATTGAGGTATTTTCTAGTTTTATATTTAATTTTTCAAAAAGGTCTAAACTATTTATGCTCATTATTTTATAGTTAAGAACTATACCTGCGGCACCTTCTTTATTATGATGAGTAATATAAATTACACTTTTTGAAAAAAAAAGATCCTTTAATTGTGGCAGAGCACAAATTATATTACCTGATAGATAGTTTTTATTTTTCATTAATAAATTATTGCAAAAAATTATTATATATTCAAATAGAACATAAATGAAAAAAATTATTTTAATATTAATTTTTCTATCAATTAACTTTAAGAGTCTTCTTGGTCAGGAAAGTGTGGGTTTTAAACAAAAGAACCCTAGTACTCTTGAAGTGATTTCTAATGGAGAAATATTTAATTATAATAATGAAAATTTTATTGCTTTAGTAATTAATTTAGATAATGGTTGGAAAACATACTGGAAAAATCCAGGTGATTCTGGTGCTCCGTTAGAAATGACTTGGGAAAAAAACTCAATAATTAATTCATTTGAAATATTATATCCAACCCCTAAACGTTATTTTGATTCTGGAATAGAGACAATTGGGTATTCTAAAAAAGTAATTTTTCCAGTAAAAATAGAGTTAAATGAATTTAAAAATAAGACTGTTGATTTAGAAATAAATTATTTAGTTTGCAAAGAAATTTGTATACCAATATCTGTTACCAAAAAAATACTTTTTAAAAATAAAAACTCTATTAAAAAACTTAAAAATGTTGAATTTGATGAAGTAATAAAAAAAATTCCAATGTATCAAAATTTTTTTTTTGCATCTAATCAAAAAAGATTATCTGACAAAGAAATAAAATTAAATATATCAACTAGTATAAATATTGAAGAAAAAAATTTAGATATTTTTATTTTTAGCGAAAATAATGACTTTGATAAGAAGATTGTTATTAAAGATAAAAATATACTAGATTTATATTTAAAATCTGAAAATGAAATAATTTCAGACAGTAAGATATCAATATTGTTTTCACACAATGATTTATCAAGTGAAATTATAATCCTACCAGAAAAAAAATCCTTAAAATCAAGTATGTATAAAATGATTTTTTTTGCATTATTAGGAGGTATTATTCTTAATTTTATGCCGTGCGTTTTACCTGTTTTATCATTAAAAATTTTTAGCTTAATTAGTATATCTTCTCTGGAGAAGAATAATTTTTCTAAATTGATAATTTTAACAATAAGTGGAATATATTTTTCTTTCCTAATTATTTCATTAATTACAGTTTTTTTAAAAACTTTAAGTATTGATGTTGGATGGGGTTTTCAGTTTCAAAGTAAAGAGTTTCTTATTTTATTTTCAATTATATTATTTGTTTTTTCAATGAATTTATTTGGTTTTTTTGAAATAATACTTCCCAGTTCTTTAATGAATAAAATAAAAATCTCAAGTAATAATAAATATTTAAATTCATTCTTTTCAGGCTTATTAGCAACGTTACTTGCGACTCCATGTAGCGCTCCATTTCTTGGTACATCAGTTGGTTATGCTTTAATGAATGATAACATTACTATTTTCTTAATATTTATTTCATTAGCTACAGGCTTTAGCCTGCCCTATTTTATGATTTTAATTTCACCAAATTTAATCAATTTTTTTCCAAGTCCTGGACCATGGATGATTTATTTTAAAAAAATATTGGGAACCTTAGTTTTATTAACATCCTTTTGGTTATTAAAAATTTTAGATTTTAATGATTATTTTTTATTACTTTTTCTTCTAATCTTTCCCTTAGTATCTTTATATTTTTCTAGGGATAAAATTAAAAATAGAGGAGTTATATCTTTAGTTTTTATATTAGTATTTTCTTTTTTTGCGGATTCACTATTAGATGAAAAAGTTAAAAAAAATAATTGGCAAATTTTTAATGAAAATAAGTTAAATAAATTAATTAAGGAAAATAAAGTAATTTTTGTAGATGTTACAGCCGATTGGTGCATTACATGCCAGGTTAATAAAACTATGGTACTAAATAATCAGACTATTTCTAAATATTTTGTTAGTAATAATGTTGAGTTATTAAAAGCTGATTGGACTAAAAAGTCCCCGGAGATTCTGGGTTATATCTCCAATTATAATAAGTATGGTATACCATTTAATATTGTTTATGGTCCTTCAAATAAAGAGGGGATAATTTTACAAGAAATTTTGACAAAAGATTCTGTTATTAAATCAATTAAAATGGTAAAATAAATTATGAAAATTAGAATAAATGATGAGATACCAGATATTGATTTTTATCAAGTTTTAGATTCAGGGCCAAAAAAAGTAAATTCTAAAACTTTTTTTAAGGATAAAAAAATAATTTTAGTTGCAGTTCCGGGTGCTTTTACACCAACATGTTCAGCAGAACATTTACCTGGATTTGCTGATAATGAAGAAAGTTTTTACTCTAAAGGAATTGATGAAATTGTTTTTGTTTCAGTTAATGATCCGTTCGTAATGGCAGAATGGGGTAAAGTTTATAAAAACAATAAAATAAACTTTATTGCAGATCCTTACGCAGAATTTGCAAAAAAAACAAATCTAATCCTAGATTTGAGTGAGATAGGACTTGGTATAAGGCTCTCTAGATTTGCAATGTTGATTGATAATGGTATTATTATAGATTTTTTTGATGAAGATGGTGGAGGCCTTGAAAAAAGCTCTGCAGAAGCTGTTTTAAAATCACTTTAATTTTTCAGCTTCTGATCTTGCCAAATAATCCACTCTTTCATTAAGTTCGTGACCACTATGACCTTTTACCCAATTCCAATTCACTTGATGTATTCCACAAATTTTATCAAGTAAATTCCACAAGTCTTTATTTTTAACTATTTTTTTGTTGCCAGTCTTCCAATTATTTTTCTTCCAATTTTTCATCCATATTGTGATACCATTAATTATATACTTGCTATCAGTATAAATAGAAATTTTTGATTTATTATTTATTAAATTTAAAGCGTTAATTACTGCTATTAATTCCATTCTGTTATTTGTAGTTATTTTTTCTCCACCAAATATTTCTTTTTTTTTATTTTTTTCCAAAATTATTGCTGCCCATCCACCAGGACCAGGATTACCAATACATGAGCCATCAGAATAAATTTCAATTACACTATCAGTCAAAATATTCTTTATTTCTAATATTTAAGGTATGAAAGATAAGTTTGTCATAGTACTCTTTTGGATTTTTTAATGTATAGAGGAAGTTTTTTTTTACAAATAAACTATCATGAATTCTGGTTAACAAGAATCTCATTGATGCCCCTCTTAGACATATGTTGAGTGCTTGCATTTCATGTATACTAATTTTTCTTTTTGATTTGTAACCAGATAATAACTGTTTAATTCGTGATAATTGTATTTTATTACTTTTAAAACACCAGGCATTAATTGCTATTGCAATATCATAAATAAAAAAGTCATAACATGAAAAATAAAAGTCAAGTATTCCAGTTACTTCTGAATTTTTAAATAATATATTATCAGGAAAAAAATCTGCATGAATTATCCCTTTTGGAAGTTTTTGTGGCCAATTATCTGATAGGTATATAAGTTCATTATAGATTTCATCCTTAGTATTAGGAATTAGTTTATTAATTCCGCTTGCACATTTTTTAAAAAGTTTTTGCCAACCTTTTAAGTCAAAATGATTTTTGTTTTTTTTTTTAAATTTTTTATTTACATTATGAAAATCACCCAGAATTTGACCAATTTTATAGCAAATTTTATCACTCCAATTTTCTAAACACTTACCTTCTATAAAAGTAAATAAGGCGCATTTTTTACTTTTTAAAGAAACTAGATTTTTTTGAAAAGAATTTTTGATAGAAATCGGACAATTTATATTATTTTTATTAGAAAAATCCATGAGTTCTAAATAAAATGGAAGTTCTGATTGTTTGATTCTTTTCTCAAAGATTGTAAGAATATATTTTTTTTTAGTAGTTTTAATTAGATAGTTTGTATTTTCAATCCCCTGTTTTATACCTTCAAAACTTTTAAGATTTCCAATATCGTAATCTTTAAGAAATTGTACTATTTCTTTTTTTAATAAAATGGTATGAACGGCCATTTTATTAATTGAGTTTAATTTTTATTTCACTAATGCTTTCTTTGATCAAATTATTATTCTTTTCTTCAGAAAGCTCATTAATAACTCTTTTTTTTGTAGAGTTTAAAGCAAATTCGAGTATTTCTTTTTTAATATCCTCTTTAGCTTTTAGTGTTGTTTGTTCCAATCTTTTTTTAAATAATAATTCTTTTTTTTTATAATTACTTTCGTATTCATTCATCATTCTTTTGCTTATTTGTTGAGATTCAGATTCAGCGTTTTTTATCATGTCATCTATTTTTTCGTTAGATTCTTCTTTAAGCTTTTTATACTCATTAAGTTTATTTTTAGCTTCATTTCTTAAAGATTCGGCATCGTCAATTTTTTTTTTTATTAACTTTATTTTATTTTCAAGTGCTCTATTTGTTGCATTCATTATTGGTTTAAAAGTTAACACTACAAAGAGAATAAATGAAATTCCTACCCATAATGTTGCATTATCCAGAAAAGACATAGTTTAAATCTCCTTTTTTGTAAGCTTTTTAAATTCATCTAGACTAATTTTTTTTTTTTCATTTAATAATTTATTAAACATTATATTCGATATTTCATATGAATATTCCTCGATATTATTCATAATCTTTGCTTTTTCATTCTCTAAATTAGAGATTAGATTTTTTGAATCATTTTCTAGAGAAACTTTTAATTTTGTAAACTTTTCATCAGAAAATTTTTTATTCTTATCAATAGTAATTTTGATTATTTCTGAGGCCTTATTTTTTGCAATAGATAAATCCCTTTCTAATTCTCTTTTAATTTTTTCTGCATTATTATTCATTTCTTGAGCTTCTTTAATATAGTTATCTACCAGGCTTTCTCTCGAGATTTTAACTGATAATATTTTAGGTAGGAAAAAGAAATTAATAATACAAAAAAGTGAAATAAAGGAAAGTATCAGCCAAAAGATTTGTGATGCGTAAGAGGATGGGTCCAGTTGAGGCATACCACCTTTACCCTCCTCAGCTAAAGCTAAGGCAGGGAAAATATATATGAATGAAACATAAAGATGATTTCTTGATAGAATCATTTATAAATGCTCTTAAAATACAAATAATAAAAGTAAAGCGATGATAAGTGCAAAAAGAGCTAAAGCTTCTACTAAGGCAAACCCAAGCATAGTCATTGTAAATACATGTTCTCTGGCACCTGGGTTTCTTCCAACTGCAGATATAAATGCAGCAAAAATACTACCAATACCAATTCCAGATCCTATTACCCCTAATACGGCTATACCAGCACCGATAAGTTTTGCAGCTTCAATATCCATATTTTTTTCTCCTATTTAAAGTATGTTAAAATTTAATGCAAATGTATTGCATCATTGATGTATAAACAAGTTAATATTGCAAATACATATGCTTGTAAAAAAGCAATTACTATTTCAAGTCCAGTAAGAGCTACGAGAAAAGCTACTGGTAAGAGTCCTCCAATAATAAAAGTGTTAGCAGCAAGAACAAAAACAAATCCGCCAATCACTTTTAGCAGTGTATGACCAGCCATCATGTTTGCAAAAAGTCTAACAGATAAACTTATTGGTCTTGAGATATAAGAAATTATTTCTATCGGTATAAGTAGAAGTAACATTGGTTTAGGGACTCCAGATGGAGCAAAAAAACCTAAAAATTTAATAATTCCGTGATTATAAATTGCTATAAAAGTAACACATAAAAAAATAAAAAAAGCAATCGCAAATGTTACAATGATATGACTTGTCCAGGTAAAACTGAAAGGAAGCATTCCCATTAAATTTCCGATTAGTATGAAAAAAAAAAGTGTAAATACAAAAGGAAAATATTTTAATCCTTCTTTGCCAATGTTATCTCTTATCATATCTCCAATAAAATCATAGCTTATTTCAATTAGTGTTTGTAGCTTACCGGGAACCAAAGATGTTTTTTTGAGACCAAAATAAAGAAATAAAATTATGAAAAAGATTGTTAATGCCATCATTAGTGATGAATTAGTGAATGAGATATTATAACCCATCATGTTTATTGGAATAATTTCTTTTATTTCAAATTGTGCTAATGGACTAGCCATTTTTATTATATCCTTTCTTTTTTTTCTCAATAATTTTTAAATTACGATACAAATTCATAAAGCCTGCTAAAATTCCAAAAATAATAAAAGTCAAAAAAAAAGTAGGTTTGGTATCAAATAATTTGTCAATACCCAATCCAATCATTATACTTACAATAATTGTTGCTACAAGATCAACTGAAATCTTTATACCATAAGTAATATTAGTATCTTTGTTGGTAGATTTTTTTTTTCCTTTATGTTCATTTTTAAAAGCATTTAATTTTTGTTCTAGATTATTTAATTTTTTTGACAATTTATACTGCTCTTTTAAATTTTTCTTTACTAAAATCTACAGAAACTATATCTGATATTCCTTTTTGGGTCATTGTTATTCCATAAACTCTGTCAACCATTGCCATAGTTGTTTTATGATGAGATATAATTAGAAACTTTGTTTTAGTTTTATTTTTAATTTCAGTGAGTAAATCACAAAATTTCTCAACATTAAAATCATCTAATGCTGCATCAACTTCATCTAAGACACATATTGGTGAGGGGTTAATTAAGAAAATTGAAAAGATTAACGATATTGCAGTTAAAGTTTTTTCTCCACCTGATAATAAACTAATATTTGTTAATTTTTTCCCAGGCGGTTTTGCATAAATTTCTAAACCTGTTTGTAGGGGGTCATCTGAATTAACAAGCTTAAGACTTGCTTCACCTCCATCAAAGAATTGTTTAAATAATTGTGAAAAATTTGTATTCACAAGTTCAAAAGCATCTACTAATTTTTTTTTCCCTTCGATATTAATTTTATTAATTGCTGTTCTTAATTTCTGTATTGCTTGAGATAAATCATTTTTCTCAAGTTCTATAGAATCTAATTGTTCTGTAATTTCTTTTTCTTCAATATAAGCTCTTAAATTTACTGGTCCCATCTGCTCTCTTTGAAAAGATAGTTTTTCAAGGCTTTTTTTAAGTTCATCAGCAGTCTTTAATTCTGCTTCATCAAAACCAATCTTTTCTTTTATCTCTTCTGGATTACACTTAATTCTTTGAAAAATAACTTCTTTAATATTATTTTTTTTTTCTTTGAGGTAAATTATATGTTCCTCAGTTCTAATAAAGTTATCTTTTAAAACTTCTTTTTTATTTGCTAACTCTCTAATATTTTTTTCAATTTCTTTTAGGTTGTTTTTTTCATTTTCAACTTCAGAATTTTTTTTATTGATATCAGAAGTTAATTTTGCAGCAAAGATATCTATTTTAGATATATTTTTCTCCAAATCTTCAGGAAGTTTTTGCAGTTGTTTTTCCTCTTCTATATATTTTTTTTCTCTCAAATTAAATGTTTTAATTCTCTCTATGCACTCTATTCTTCTTTTTTCATTTTGCTCTAGCTCATTAGTTATATATTTAAAGTTTATTTCTTGACTTAATATATTTTCATTTAACTCAGTAATTTCTTTTCTTTTTTTAATTATTTTAGATTTCATTTTTTCAATTAAAATTTCAATCTTATTTGACTCTGCTTTGTTTTTATTTTTTATTTGTAGACCATTTTTTTTTTGCGTGTCAAATATTTTTTTGAGTTCTACATCAATTGATAAAAGTTCATTATTAAGATATTTAATCTTTTCATTTAATTTTTCAAAAGTTGTAATTTTAACTGAATCTTTCTCTTTAACTTTTGACAAGTTTATATTAAATAAATTTAATTTTTCATATATTTTTTCTGTTTCTTTTTTATTTTTTGATTCTAGTATATTTTCTTTATCAATAAGAGTTTCGATCTTTTTCTTATCTTTTTTTAATCTAATTAATTTTTTATCCAATTCAAATATAACTGGCTCTATTTCTAAAATTCTTGTTTTATAATCTAGCCATTTTTCTGTTTCTTTACTTTTTTCCGAAATAAAACCATCCCATCGCCACAAAGTTCCATCTTTACTCACAATCATTTGTCCAACTTTGAGTTTTTGTTGTCTTTCATACCCTTGTTCATTACTTGTAACATATGAAATTTGCGATAATATTGAATTTAATTCAGATGGAGCTTCAACAAGTTTAATTAAAGAATCAGGTATTTCTTCAATTTCTTTTTTACCTACTTTTACCCAACGTTTTCTTGATTGACTTAATTCTGCATCAAGTTCATCTTTTAAGGCAGCATAAACTGTACTTTCAAAACCTTTTTTAACTTTAAGTAAATTAAAAATAGATTTAGTTGATAAATTTTTATCTTTAAAAAGTTTTTTTAAAGTTAAAAGTTCAGTAGACTTTTGTGTAAACTCTTCTGCTAAAATTTGAATTTCGGAATTACAAAAAGAAAGCTTTTGTAGTAAATCTTTTTTATTTTGATTGGTTTGATCATTAATTATTTTTAGTTTATTTATTTTTTCTTCAAAGTATTTTTTTTCATTTTCAATGTATAAAATATCTTTTTTATAGTTTATTTCATCTGATTTGGTCAATAGAGTTTTTGTATCGCTTATTTGTTTTTTAATATTTTCTCTTTTGATTGAAAGAGTATTTTTTGAAGATTTTAGATTGTCATATTTAAATTCTTCTCCAAGAATCATTTGCATTTCTGAAACTAATTGAGATTCTAATTCTTTTAGTTTTTCTTGTAATAGAATTTCTTCAGTTTTTTCTTTTTGTAAAAATTTTTTGAGTGATAATATATTCTCAAACTCCTGAATATTTTTTCTATTCTGATTAACTCCTTTTTCAAATTCTATTAATTTTTTTTTTTCAATTTCCTTGTCATTTTTAAGTGAATCTAAGTAAAAAATTATTTCTTTTTTTCTATTTTCATATAACTCTTTTTTATTTAAAAGTTTATTTTTTTCAGAAGATTTTAATTGAAGTTCCATATTAAATAAATTAATCTGGCGTTCTTCTTTATTTGTTCTGTTAATTTGTAATTCTTTGTTTTCTTCAAGTGTTTCCAATTCTTTTTCTGTATTGGAGAGTTCAGATTCTATTTTGAAAAATTTTTTTTCTGAATCAAGAAATTCTTTATTTATTGAAGACCAATCTTGATAAAATAGCATTGCCTCATTTGATTTAATCTTTTCAGAAATTAGTCTATAGTTTTCCGCTTGTCGGGCTTGCCTCTTTAGGGACTTTTGTTGATTTTCAAGATTAGAAATAGTGTCATTTAATCTATCTAAGTTATTTTCCGTTGCATTTAATTTTAGTTCAGACTCGTGTCTTCTAGATTGAAGACCAGAAATGCCTGCGGCGTCTTCGAGAATAATTTTTCTTTCAATAGGTTTGTAATTAATTATTTGATCAATATTTCCTTGACTGATTATTGAACTAGACCTTGGTCCACTTCCTGAATCTGAAAAGAGTGTAAGAATATCTTTTGCTCTAACCTCTTTATTATTTATTTTGTAGAAGGAACCTACTCCTCTTTCCAGAATTCTGGAAACTATCAGATTTTCTTCATTTAATAATTTATTTGTCTCATTTTTGGCTGTATTTTCTAATTCTATCACAACTTCAGCAAAGTTTTTTGCTGGTATTTTTTCAGTACCACTAAATATAACTTCATCCATTGAAATAGAACGAAGACTTTTAGATGATGACTCACCCATTACCCATCTTAATGACTCAAATATATTTGATTTACCGCAACCATTTGGACCAACAATACCTGTTACGCCCTCTCCAATTTCTATCTCACAAGGAAATGCAAATGATTTGAAGCCATTTATTTTTAATTTTTTTACTTTAAACAACGTAATATTTTATTTGAGCAATGAATCGATTTTTAATTTAAGAGCTTCTAATGTAAGATCTCCTTTGTATTTTTCTCCATTAAAATAAATTGTTGGAGTTGCAGTGATATCGTATACTTTTGAAGATTTTAATCTATCTTTGAGCAAGCCATCTTCAATTGACTTATTACCAATACAAACTTTTAATTCTTCATCTTTTAAACCACCAAATTTCGCAATTTTAAGCAAAGATTTGAAAGGATCTTGAGTTCTTGTCCAATCTTTCTGTTTTTTATAGAAAATATCTAAAAAATTAAAGAAATTTTTACTTCCTGAACATCTGGATATCATCGAGGCTTTGAGCGCATATTTATCTAGCGGAAAATCTTTATAAGTGTATAATATTTTACCTGTATCAATATAATTTTTCTTAATTTCAGGCATTACTTCAATATGAAATCTAGCACAGTGACCACACGTAAGTGAAGCAAACTCAATCATTTTAAGAGGAGCATTTATTTCTCCCATAGATTTTATTTCAAGAGCTTCAAGAGTATCTACGACTTTTGCTAAAGAACCCTTATAATTAAAAATTAGTAATAAACCTAAAAATTTTAAAATAAAAATCAATCCAAGTAATACAAAAAAAAGAAAAGAAGAATATGATAAATCAGTATTAAAAAAAATATGTGAAAATAATAAAATCTTATTTGATACTAATAATAATTTAAATTCTCTTAAAATAATTATGCAAGATCATTTATTATATAGATTAAAATTAGAAGATTTAGAAAAGTTAGAAACAACACATATTTTTAAAACAAAAACAAAAAATAATGAAAAAAAAAAAATATCAAAAAGAATTGAAAAATTAAAAAAAATGCAAAAATTTATAAAAAAAAATAAAAATTTAGATTATAGAGGACTTTATGATGATAAAAGAAATTTATCAAAACCTATAGATGAAATGAATATTCAAGAAATAATAAATAAATTAGTAGAATTTAGGGATAATTGGATACAATTTAACGAAGATGATTATGATTTATAT
>NZFI01000027.1:0-8007 GCA_002690595.1 Rickettsiales bacterium | reverse complement strand
GATCTTTTTCTTCTAAATTTATATTTATACCCAAAGAACTTAGAACATCTGAACTACCTGATTTAGATGTAATAGAACGATTTCCATGTTTAGCAACTTTAACACCGCAAGCAGATAAAAGAATTGCTGTTGCAGTAGAAAAGTTAAAGCTACCTTTGTTATCTCCACCTGTTCCACATGTATCAATTAGGTCATTATTTAAATTAATTTTTTTAGCTTTTTTTTTAAGAACATTTACAGCCCCAATTATCTCTTCAAAAGATTCACCTTTTAGAAATAAAAAAGTAAGAATACTTGAGATTTGAATTGGATCTATATTTTTATTAATTATTTTTTCAAAAATCTCTGATGATTGATTTATTGTTA
Source organism: Rickettsiales bacterium (assembly GCA_002690595.1). Lineage (GTDB taxonomy): Bacteria > Pseudomonadota > Alphaproteobacteria > Methylaequorales > Methylaequoraceae. Next base: position 7,641 of record NZFI01000027.1, on the reverse strand, counting down.
AATTTTCTTTGTGAATTAGTTTTTTAAATATTTCTTTTATTTGATACATTTTAAATTTTTAAAAAATTATTAAGAAGTGAATGACCAAATTCAGTTGCAATACTTTCAGGATGAAATTGAAACCCAAAAAATGGATAATGCTTATGTTCAATTCCCATTATAGTTCCTGATTTTGTTTCAGAGATAATATTGAAGCATTTTGGCAAAGAATTTTTTTCAATTATCAGTGAATGATATCTTGTAGCCTTAAAAGGGTTTTTTATGTTTTTAAAAAGTTTTGAGTTATTATGTTTAATTTGACTTACCTTTCCATGAACAGGATTTCCACTTTTAACTATTTTTGCATCAAAAGCTTCAGCAATTGCTTGATGACCAAGACATACTCCTAAAAGTGGAATTTTACTTTTTTTATTTTTTTTAATTAAATCCAAACAAATTCCAGCATTTTTTGGTTCGCTTGGGCCGGGTGAAATTACTATAAAACGTGGATTTTTATTTATTACTTCTTCTGGAGTAATTTCATCATTTCTATAAACAATAACTTTTTGACCTAGTTCTTCAAAGTAATGAACTAAATTATATGTGAAGCTATCATAGTTATCTATTAAAATTAACATTTTTACTAACCATTAAAATTTTCAGCATATAGAGCAGCTTGTAATAGAGCCATTGCTTTATTTTGAGTTTCTATAAATTCATTTTTTGGATTGCTATCAGCTACTATTCCAGCACCTGCTTGAACATATATATAATCATCTTTAATAATTGCTGTTCTTAGAGCAATACAACTATCTAGATTACCGTTAGCTGACAAATAACCAATAGCGCCTGCGTATATATTTCTTTTACTATTTTCAAGTTCTTCTATAATTTCCATTGCTCTTATTTTTGGTGCTCCAGAGACTGTTCCAGCAGGAAAACCTCCAAACAAGGCATCAATATTATTATAATTTTTTTTAATTTTACCGTTAATATTAGATACAATATGCATTACATGTGAAAAGTGTTCTATATACATTTTATCTGTGACTTTTACAGTACCAAATTTAGTAACTCTACTTATATCATTTCTTCCAAGGTCAAGAAGCATTAGATGTTCTGATATTTCTTTTGGATCATTTAGTAAATCTTTTTCCAACTTTTCATCTTCAGCTCTATTTTTACCTCTTGCTCTAGTTCCAGCTATAGGTCTAATAGTTACCACATCATCGGTAAGTTTTACTAAAATCTCGGGGCTGGATCCAACAATTGAAAATTCATTAAAATTAATATAAAAAAGATATGGTGAAGGATTGAGAAATCTTAAAGCTCGATATACTGAAATTGACGAAGATTTAATTTTTTTTTTAAAACACCTAGATAAAACTACCTGAAAAACTTCACCAGAAAATATATATTCCTTTGCAGAATTAACCATTTTTTCAAATTGTTTGTAAGTAATGTTAGAATTAACTTTTTTCATAGTTTTCTCATTATTACTTAAGTTTTTAAGACTTATATTTTTTTTTGTCTTTATAGGTTTTTCTATAATTTTTAGAATATCTAAAATATCATTGCACGAATCTAGAAATATCTTTTTGGAATTTTGAGTTCCTGGCCACACTGTCTTTATTATAAAAAGTTTGTCACTTACATTATCAAAAATTAACATTAACGAAGGACGGATAAATATTGAATCTGGAAGTTTAAGTTGATCAAAATTTTGAAGATTAATTTTTTCAAAATATTTAATCATGTCATAACCCATATATCCAAATAATCCTGCAGACATAGGAGGTAAATGTTTTGGAATATCAAATTTATTTTCTAAGAATAGTTTTTTTAAACTACTAATTGGAGTTATATTATTTTCTTCAATTTTTATTTTTTTAGGAAAGTTTTTCTTAATAAAACATTTATTTTTTTTACATTCCCATATAAGATCAGGCTTGATTCCAATAACTGAATATCTGCTACGATTATTTCCGTTCTCTACAGATTCAAAAAGAAAAGAATATTTCTCTTTTTCAAATTTTAGAATGGTTGATACGGGTGTATATAAATCGGCAGAAAGAGTAGTATATATTAATTGGGGTTTGCCTTTATTGTATTTTTTTTTAAAATCATTGAGATTTGGCTTAAAGATTTCCATTCGTTTAGTTTAGCTGATCTATTACATCGTCATTGATAGAAATCTTAAATTTTTGTCTTAAAATTTCTGAAAATTGTGCTAAAAGATCTATGCTCATATCATCAGCAACTTTTGTTTTGAACTGTTTTAATTCAGATTTGTCAGAACCATAAGTATCTAAAATATCTGCTATTTGAACAATAATTACTTCTTCCTCATTTTTCTCATGTATAATCACGTCATTAACTTTTCCCCTAAATATTTTACTAATTAATGGAAACGGTAATTCACTATCATCAGAAGTTGTCCTTTTAAATGGAGGTACTCCTTTTAATTCAAGATTATATTTTGCTGATACTGATTCTATTTTATCAGTAATTTCTATTTCTCTTTTAATTTCATTAGCTTTTACAACAGCATTTTTAAATTTTTTTTTATTTATGACATTGATTTTTACTTTTTCTTTTGCTTCATTAAATGTCATTAGTCTAGATGGAATAATTTTATTAACAATACTAATTGCTAGCCCTTCATCTTTATCAATATCAATCAGATTACCTTCTTCATTTTCTTTTTGATTAAATACTGTTCTTAAAATTCTTTCGTCTTGAAAATCATTATTTTTAGAACCATCTAGATTACTTCCCTCTATATCAATTGCAGAAGCCTTAATTAATTTTACATCCAGTTTTTCAGATATTTCAGAAAGTGAATCACCAGAGGCAAGAAAATCTTCTATATCATCTTGAAGATCATAAACTGCATCTTTTCCTTTTTCTAGTAACAATTCATTTTTTATGGCATTTTTAACATTATCGTATGTTAATTCTTCTCTTTTTTCTATATCAATAACTTTGACAATATGCCATCCAAAAGAGGTTTTAAGTGGTTCGGATATTTGATTTTTTTTGAGTTTAAATACTTCATCAACTATGCCTTCAGGTAATTCATTTTTTGTATTCCATCCTAAATCAATATCTTCTTTTTCTTTATCAGTAAATTTTAAAGCTATTTTTAAAAAATCTTTATTATTTTTAAATTCTTTCATTATATTTTTTGCTAAATTTTCGTCATTTACAAGAATCTGATTTAAGTATCTTCTTTCTGGCTTAACTAAACTTTCTTGTCTTTCCTCAAAAATCAATTTAATTTCTTCTTCAGTGACAATTATATTTTTAGCATATTGCTTTGCATCCAAGATTAATGTTTGAACATCTCTATATTCAGGAGTCATAAATAACTCTTTATTTTCTTCGTAGGATTCTTTTATTTCTGTGTTTGTGGGTTTGGCATATTTTTGATTTGTTTTATTAACCGTTAAATAATTTACTGATCTCTCTTCCATATTATATTTTCCAAGATTTTTTGTTATAATTTCTGGAATTTTTAAACTTGATCTAATCGTGCTTACCATTTGTTCTCTTGCAAGATCCTGCCTTGTACCTTTAATATAAGTATCTTCTGTGTAACCTGACTCTGAAATTAATTGACGAAATATTAATTCACTAAATTGTCCAAGATCATCCTTAAAAGCTGGATCTTTAAAAAACTTATCCCTAACATTTATATCACTTACAGATAAACCAAGTTCTTTGGCTTGATTGTTAAACAATGCTCTGTTAATTAATGAACTTAGAGCTCTGTCAACATAACCAAATTGTCTTCCTTTCTCAATGTCTAAACCTGAACCCAGAAGTTTTCTTATTTCTTCAGTTTGTCTAGAATACAAGGAAGAAAATTCTGTGGATGATATATCTATTTTACCAACAGTTGCTACTGTATTTTGTTTATTAGTGACTCCAACTAAATCTTCTGTACCCCACATAGCAAAACTTAAAATTAATATTGTAAGTAAGCTTCCCAGTGTTATTTTTATAAAAGAATTTTTTGAACTATTTCTTAATTTATTTAACATTGTTATTCTTATCAAAAATTATTTAATATTAAGAATAATAGATACCAAAGAATTATATGAAACAAAACACTTTTATTGTTGCAAACTGGAAAATGAATTTAAATTTTAATTCAGCTAATGATTTAATCAAATCATTTAAAGATAAAATTAATAAAAGAAAAACAAATATTATTACAATTATTTGCCCTCAATTTTTATTAATTCCTCAAATAAGTGATTATTTTGAAAATGAGAATTTAAATTTTTTTTTGGGTTCTCAAGATATTCATCATGAAACTTCTGGAGCTTTTACTGGGGATTCTAGTGTTGAGTTAGTGAAAGAATTTGGTTGCAAATATTCGATTATAGGACATTCAGAGAGAAGAAAAAATCATTTTGAAGATGATTCAATTATAAAAAAAAAAATCATATTAGCTATTAAATATTCTTTAATACCAATTCTGTGTGTTGGAGAATCATTTGAGGATAGAAAAAATAAAAATTACTTAGATGTTATTTATTCACAATTAAAAAACTCTATTCCAAGTGATTTAAAATCAATTATTGTTGCTTATGAACCAATATGGTCAATAGGCACAGGTTTAACACCTAATAATAATCAAATTGAAGAAGTGGCTGCGCATATAAATAATTTTTTTATTCATAATAATATTCAAAACTTTAATATTTTGTATGGTGGTTCACTTAACTCAGAAAATTATAATGAAATTTTTAAACTTGAGAATATTAATGGTGGACTTATAGGTGGTGCAAGTGTTAAAAAAGAACAATTTATTAAAATATTAAGTAACTTTTATTTAGATTGAATTTTTGTTTTTTTTTGAATATTGTAAGTTTTAATTAGAAAATATTATGTTTACTATTTTATTATCATTTCATTTAGTGATATGTGCGTTTCTTGTTTTTGTTGTCCTTCTTCAAAGGTCTGAAGGCGGTGGCTTAGGTATTGGTCAATCAGGTGGGATAGGGGATTTTATGAGTAGTAGAGGAACGGCAAATTTTCTTACAAAATCTACAACAGTTTTGGCTGTCTGTTTTTTTCTCAGTAGTCTTGGATTAGCTTTGATTGCAAATAAAAACTTCAATAAAAAATCAATTATTGATTCATCGGAAGATTCTATTATAGATAGATTGGATTTAATACCTGAAGAATTTGATGTTGAGAATGAAGAGACAGAAAAAAATAAAAAATTAGATGTTCCAATTGAGTGACAAAATTTAATAATTTGAAAAATATTATTAATGCTTTAGTTTATGACTAAATTCATATTTATAACTGGAGGTGTTGTTTCTTCTCTAGGTAAAGGAATTGCTTCTTCGTCTATAGCTTCTTTACTTCAATTATGTAATTTTAAAGTAAGAATCCGAAAGTTGGATCCATATTTAAATATTGACCCTGGAACTATGAGTCCTTCCCAGCATGGTGAAGTTTTTGTTACAGAAGATGGAGCTGAAACTGATATGGACCTTGGACATTATGAGAGATTTACAGGAGTGATCTCCAAAAAAAGTGACAATATTACTACCGGAAAAGTATATTCGGAAGTTTTAAGAAAAGAAAGAAAAGGAGATTATTTAGGTTCAACAGTACAGGTAATTCCTCATGTAACCGATGAAATAAAAAGATTTATCAAAGCAGACCTAACTGATGAAGATTTTGTTATTTGTGAAATTGGTGGAACTGTAGGTGATATTGAAAGTCTACCATTTTTGGAAGCAATAAGACAGTTAAGAAATGAATTAGGTAAATCTAAAACATTTTTTGCTCACTTGACTTTAATTCCGTATATCAAGTCGTCTAACGAATTCAAAACTAAGCCGACTCAACATTCTGTTAAAGAACTGTTAGGAGTTGGTATTCAACCAGATATTTTATTATGTAGAACTCACAAAAAAATAGGTATTAATTCAAAGAAAAAAATTTCTCTTTTTTGTAATATTCCACTTGAATCAGTAATAACTGCAAATGATGTTGATTATATTTATCAAGTTCCAGAGTCTTTGTATGCTGAAAAAATTGATAAAAGAATTTTAGAACACTTTAATATAAAAGCAAAAAAAAATATAAATTTAGATATTTGGTCAAATTTTAATAAAAGAATTTGCCAATATAAGGAATCAGTAAAAATTGCCATAGTTGGAAAATATGGAAACTTAACAGAGTCATATAAATCTCTTAACGAAGCTTTATTTCATAGTGGAGTTTTTAATAAAATAAAAGTAGAAACTTCCTGGATCGATACAGAAAAGTTAAAAAATATAAATTTATGTGAAAAAATTCTTTACAAATTCAATGCTATTCTTGTCCCTGGAGGATTTGGGAAAAGAGGTATTGAAGGCAAAATTAATGCTATTAAATATGCAAAGATTAATCTTAAACCTTTTTTAGGAATCTGTTTTGGAATGCAATTAGCAGTCATAGAGTCAATAAGAAATATTAAAGGTTATGAAAAGGCTTCATCCACAGAGTTTGGTAAAAGTAAACTACCTGTAATTTCTTTAATGAGTGAATGGATAAAAAATTCTAAAGTTCATATAAGAGACATTGATAATTTTGGAGGTAGTATGAGGTTAGGTTCATATGAATCAGTTTTACTGAAAAATTCTAAAATTTTTAAAATTTATAAAAAACAAAAAATAACTGAAAGACATAGACATAGGTATGAAGTAAATATTAATTATAAAAAGATTCTTGAATCTTCTGGAATTAAATTTTCGGGCATGTCTCCTGATGGAAAACTTGCTGAGGTATTGGAAAGAGATGATCATCCTTGGTTTGTTGGAGTTCAGTATCATCCAGAGTTAAAGTCTACACCTTTTAATCCTCATGTAATTTTTAATTCCTTTACTAAAGCAGCTCTTATAGAAAAAAAGAACAATGTCATTAAATAATACAAAATGTTTTGAAGTAAAAGTTAACAATATTAATTTTTCAAATGATCTTCCAATCAAATTAATTGCAGGTCCATGTCAAATTGAAAGTAGAGATCATGCTCTAGATACTTGTTCTGAGATTAAGGAAATTACTAAAAAACTGGATTTTGAATTTGTATACAAAAGTTCTTTTGATAAAGCTAATAGATCAAGTCATGAAAGCGCGAGAGGTGTGGGTATTAAAAAAGGTTTAGATATTTTGTCTGAAATTAAAGAAAAATTCTCATGTCCAGTATTAACAGATGTTCATGAATCACAACATTGTTCTTTAGTTGGAAAGTATGTTGATATAATTCAAATCCCAGCTTTTTTGTGCAGACAAACCGATTTATTGATTGCAGCTGCTAAAACAAATTGTGTTGTTAATATAAAAAAAGGTCAGTTTCTATCTCCATGGGATATGAAAAATGTTGTATCAAAAGTATTATCAACAGGAAATAAGAATATTTTATTAACTGAACGTGGAACTATGTTTGGTTATAATAACTTAGTCACCGATATTAGATCACTACCAATTTTAAAGCAAAATGGTTTTCCTGTAGTTTTTGATGCTACTCATTCTGTTCAGCTGCCAGGTGGAAAAGGAATGTCATCTGGTGGTCAACGTGAATTTGTTGATGTATTATCAAAAGCTGCAGTTACGGCTGGTATAGCTTCAATTTTTATTGAAACTCATCCGAAT
>NZFI01000026.1:0-10631 GCA_002690595.1 Rickettsiales bacterium | reverse complement strand
CTTTGGTATAACTTTGTTCTCAATATCAAAAGAAATTGCTGAATCTATATTATTGAACATAGATATTAACTTTTTATCTTCCGTCATAGAATTATTTTCTGTTGTTAATAAATTTTCGCCATAAAAAATTGAATTAGCTCCAGATAAAAGACATAAAAGTTGTGTTTCTTTTGAAAAGTATTTACGTCCAGCTGATAACCTAATTCTAGATTTTGGCATTAAAATTCTTGCTGTTGCTATTACTCTTATTATGTCTATTGGGTCTATTACTTCTCGATGTTCTAATGGTGTTCCTGAAATAGGGACAAGTGCATTTATTGGAACACTTTCCGGATGAGGATTCATATCAGACAATACTTTTAGCATTTCAACTCTATCCTTCCAAGTTTCTCCCATACCAAGAATCCCTCCAGAACAAACACTTATTCCGGCTTTTCTTACGGTTTCTATTGTTGTAAGTCTTTCTTCAAACTTTCTTGTAGTAATAATTTTTTTATAAAAACTTGGTGATGAATCAATATTATGATTATAAGCATCTAATCCTGCTTTTTTGAGCTTAAATGCTTGATTCTTGTTTATAGTTCCTAATGTAACGCATGCCTCTAGATCTAATGATTTAACAGTTTTTATCATTTTAATAACTGTATCTAAGTCATTTCCATCATTAAGTTTCTTCCAGGCTGCTCCCATACAAAATCTTGTCGCCCCATTTTTTTTTGCAGTAATCGCTGCCTTTTCTAAGGAAATAAGATCAATAAGCTTTTCTTTTTTTAGGTCAACATTGTAATGAGCAGATTGAGGACAATATTTGCAATCTTCAGGACAGGAACCAGTTTTGATGGATATTAAAGAGGCAAGTTGTACATCATTATTTTTAAAATTTTCTTTATGTTTTTTTTGAGCTTTAAATAAAAGTTCATTTAATGGTTGGGAAAGAATTTTATTAATTTTGTTAATACTGTGTTTTTTCATAATTAATTTTTATATTTTGGATGAAACATCTCACCAGTACAGAAAAGATACTCTAATCTTACCTTAGAATCAATTGGTCCATTTATTTTGAGTTCTTTATTGTTTATTAATAGATATCCTCCAGAAATAAATAATTCCTGAAAAAAAATTGAAACTTTATCGTCTTCTATATAACCTTCAATAATATTAGTAGATTTATTTTTCTTATTGCTATCAAGACTTTGATATAAATTAATTGAACTTGTTAAAATATTAACATTTTTAATTTCAAAACTTTCATCCTTATTTGACAAACTTATTATAGTCTCATCTTTGTTTTTAAGTCTGATTTTTTTAATACTAACCTTAATTACCTGGTTTGGACTAATTGAAAACTTAATACCACATTCTTTTGGAATCATTTTATCTAAAACTATTATTGATTCAGCGATAATTTCATCACTATTAACATTGTTAAAATAAAAAAAAATGATTAAGATTATTTTTGTAAAAATTAATATTTTAAAATTCTTTAATGTCATACGACAATATACTAACAACTGAACAAATAATTCAATCTGAGAATAATTTTATATCAAGTAACCCCAAAAAAAATATAATGGATGTTGCTTCATTTTTTTTATGGAAAAAACTTTCAAAAAAAATCAATAGTAAATCAATATTATTTATTTGCGGTCCAGGAAATAATGGTTTAGATGGAATTAAAATCTTTAATATTGCAAAAAAATTAAATAAAAATGTAAAAATATTTAGAATAGGTAAAAAAAATATAAAATTAGAAAAACTTAAATTGACTTTACATGATTGTGATATTGTAGTCGATTGTATATTCGGAATTGGATTAAATAGAGATATAGGGGGAATTTTTAAGAAAGTTGTAAATGAAATCAACAAATCAAAAAAATATATTATTTCTATTGATATTCCGAGTGGTATAAATGGTGATACTGGAAAAGTAAAAGGTTTATCCGTTGTAGCCAATGAAACAATGGTTATGGGTTTTTTTAAACCTGCTCATTTTCTTTTACCAGGAAAAGAACTATCTGGAAAATTATCATTAGTTAAAATTGGTTTAAAATTACCAAAAAAAAGAATACCTAGAATAAAACATATTTCTGATGAATATGTTAGAAAGATTATGCCTAAACATAGTTTGAATATTCATAAATATAAAAAAGGAAGTGTAATTGTATATGGAGGAATGATGTCTGGAGCTTCAAGATTAGTAGCTTTAGCTTCAAGAAAAATAGGTGCAGGTTTATCAACAATTGCAATAAAGAAAAAATATATTAATTTTTATAAATATATAGAACCTGGAACAATTTTAAGTATAAAAAAAAATAATATTATTAACTACACTAGTTTAGTTGTAGGTCCTGGTTTAGGAAAAAATTACAGCAAAAAGAAAATATTAAAGATTTTAGATAATAAAATTCCCGCAGTAATTGATGCAGATGCTATTAGTGTTTTTCAAAAATCAAAAAAGAAATTTTTTGAATTGTTAAATATAAGGAAAAATTCAATTTTAACCCCTCATTTGGGAGAGTTTAAAAAAATTTTTCATTTTAATGAAGAAGATAAATTATCCAGCTGCTTTAACGCATCTAAAGTTGTATCTTCAATCGTAATTCTAAAAGGAAATGATACGATTATATCTTGTCCTAATGGCAATATATGGATAAATAGTAATGCAAAGAATAATCTTGCTACTGCTGGTTCTGGTGATATTTTATCAGGTTTAATTTCTGGATTATTAGCTCAGAAGTTAAGTATAGAAAAAGCTTCATTAGCTAGTGTTTGGTTTCATGGAAAACTTTCCCACGATAAGAATAATGTAATTGCAGAGGATTTTTTAAAAAGTATACCCAAAGTTTTAAATACTTTAAATAATAATTGATTTTAGTAGTTAAATGTTGTTTTTATTGACAAGAGAAAATATGCGGGCGTGGCGGAATTGGTAGACGCGCTGGTTTTAGGTACCAGTGACTTTAGTCGTGTGGGTTCAAGTCCCTCCGCCCGTACCATTTAATAAGGTAATTTATGAAAATTGATGAGTTAAATTCAAAAGGTTTAGATAGAGAGTGGAAAGTAACGATTCCTGCTTCTTTAGTTAATGAAAAATTAAGTGCAAAATATATTGAGATTTCTAATACTGCAAAATTACCTGGCTTTCGCCCTGGAAAGGTTCCTATAAATTTAGTAAAACAAAAATATTCACAATCTGTGATGCCAAATGTTTTGGATGAAATTATTAATACTAGTATCAGAAAAGCTGTAAAAGATAAAAATATTCAACCTTCAGTTCAACCTAAAATTGATGTCAAAAAGTTTGAGGAAGGTAGTGAATTAATTTTTAATGTTTCTTTTCAAATAATGCCTGAAATTGCAGATATTAATTTTAAAGAAATTAGTTTTGAGAAATCAGAATTAGATATAAAAGATGATGATATTGAAAAAGCTTTAATTGAGGTAGCTGAAAAGCATGAAAGGTTTTTACCACTAGAAAAAAAAAGAAAATCAAAAAAAGGAGATCTAATATTATTTGATTTTGAAGGTAAAGTTTCTGGAAAAAAGTTTCCAGGAAATAAGGGAAAGGATGAAACAGTAGTTCTTGGTTCTAATAAATATATTCCTGGCTATGAAGATCAAATGATAAATTTAGAAATTGGAGAATCTAAAGTTATAAAAGTAACTTTTCCTGATGATTATAGAGCAAAAGAATTAGCAGGAAAAGAAGCTGAATTTAGTTTAAAAATCAAAGATATTCAAGATAGAGTTAAAAACGTAAAAATAGATAATCAACTTGCAACTGAAATGGGAGAAAAGGATCTTGAATCATTGAAAAAAAAAATATCAGAAAAAATGCAATTTGATTTTGAAAAATTTTCAGCTCTTAAAATAAGGAGAGAAATTACGGAAAAATTAATTAAACTATACAAATTTGATATACCTTCAAAAATGGTGGATGATGAAAAAAAGTTTTTGAAAAGCCAATCACCTAAAGAGTCTGATAGTGAAATAAATAAACAAGCAACTCGGCGAGTAAAATTGGGTTTAATTTTAAATTCAATTGGTAAAAAAAACACTATAGAAGTTACTGATCAAGATCTTACGAAAGCTGTTGTCGCTGAGGCTCAGAAATATCCTGGTGAAGAAAAAAAAATTGTTGACTTCTATCAAAAAAACCCTCAAATGATGGATAATTTGAGAGGAATTGCTTTTGAGGAAAAAGTGATGTCATTTTTATCAAATGTATGTAAGGCTAATAACAAAAAAACTAATTTTGATGAACTTTTTAAGTCAGAACAATTAAAACCTGAAAAACAAATTATTTCTAACAATAGTAATAAAGGAAAAGAAAAATGAGCAGTTTAATTCCAATGGTAGTAGAACAAACAAATAGAGGAGAAAGATCTTATGATATTTTTTCTAGACTTCTTAAAGAAAGAATTATTTTTTTAACAGGAGCTGTTGATGATATGGTTTCAAGCCTTATTTGTGCACAGCTATTGTTTTTAGAGTCTGAAAACCCTACTAAAGATATTTTCTTTTATATAAATTCACCTGGTGGAGCTGTTTCTTCAGGTTTGGCCATATATGATACTATGCAATATATTAAGCCTGATGTGTCAACAGTTTGTATTGGTCAAGCAGCAAGTATGGGATCTTTACTCTTAACTGCGGGAAAAAAAAATAAACGTTTTTGTTTGCCTCACGCAAGAATTATGACGCATCAACCATCAGGTGGGGTTCAAGGACAAGCTACAGATATTGAGATTCATGCTAAGGAGATTTTAAATCTTAGAAGAAAGTTAAATAATATTTATGTAAAACATACTGGACAAAGTTTGAGTTTTGTTGAAAAAATAATGGAAAGAGATAATTTCATGTCTGCAGAAGAAGCAAAAAAGATTGGTTTAATAGACAAAGTTGTAACTGAAAGACCAGTTGAAAATAAAAAAGATAGTTAAAATAAAATAAATGGAATAAAGGTTGCAGAGAATTAATATCTTTGACAAAGTAATATAAGAAAAAGTAAATATATAATAGTTCATGTCTGAAAGTAAAAATAATAAAAATACACTTTTTTGTTCATTCTGCGGTAAAAGCCAACATGAGGTCAGAAAACTCATAGCTGGACCAACAGTATTTATATGTGATGAATGTGTTGAGTTATGTATGGATATTATTCGAGAAGAGAATAAAACAATATCTTCAACAAAATCTTCTTCATTAGAAACGCCTAGAGAATTATTTAAGTTATTAAATGACTATGTTATTGGACAAAATGATGCAAAAAAAATACTTTCAGTGGCAGTTCATAATCACTATAAAAGAATTGATAATCCGCAAAAAACGAATGGAGTTGAATTATCAAAATCAAATATTTTGCTAGTCGGTCCTACAGGTTCAGGAAAAACTCTATTGGCAGAAACATTGGCTAGAATTATTGATGTACCTTTCACAATGGCCGATGCAACTACTTTAACCGAAGCTGGTTATGTAGGTGAGGATGTTGAAAATATTATTCTTAAATTACTTCAGGCCTCTGATTATAATGTTGAAAGAGCTCAAAGAGGTATAGTTTATATTGATGAAGTAGATAAAATAAGTAGAAAGTCAGATAACCCATCAATTACAAGGGACGTATCAGGTGAAGGAGTGCAACAAGCTTTGCTAAAAATAATGGAAGGTACTATCGCCTCTGTGCCTCCACAAGGTGGACGAAAGCATCCACAACAAGAGTTTCTTCAAGTTGATACAACTAATATTCTTTTCATATGTGGAGGGGCTTTTGCAGGTGTAGACAAGATAATTTCAAGCAGAGGAGAAAAATCTTCAATTGGTTTTGAAGCCGAGGTTAAAGATAAAAGTAACTTGAATACTGGTGAGATATTAAAAAAATTAGAACCTGAAGATTTGTTGAAATTTGGATTGATTCCTGAGTTTGTTGGAAGGCTTCCTGTTGTAGCTACTTTAGATGATCTTGATAAAGCAACATTAGTTGAGATTTTAACCAAACCTAAGAATGCCTTAATAAAACAGTATCAAACTTTATTTCAACTTGAAAATGTAAAATTAGACTTTACAGAAGATGCCTTGGGTCTTGTTGCTGAAAAAGCGCTAGAAAGAAAAACAGGTGCCAGAGGCTTAAGATCAATTCTTGAAAATATTTTATTAGATACTATGTTTGAATTACCAGGTATTGAAGGTGTTAATGAAATTATGGTAAACTCTGAAGTTGTTCAAAATAATTCTAAACCATTACATATTTATGAAAAGTCAACTAAAGCTCTAGGAAAAAAAGCTTAGCAAGATGAAAGATTTGGTTTCCGAGAGTTCTTATTCCGTTCTACCATTAAGAGATATTGTTGTTTTTCCTAACATGATAGTTCCACTTTTTGTTGGAAGAATGAAGTCTATTAAAGCACTTGAAAACGCAGAAAAAAACAAAAAAGAGATTCTATTAGTTGCTCAAAAAGATGCAAATGTTGATGATCCAAATCAAAAAGATATTTATTCAATTGGAACTATTGCTAATGTTTTACAGCTTTTAAAACTTCCTGATGGAACAGTTAAGGTTCTTGTTGAAGGGGTTGAAAGAGCAAAAATTTCTCATTTTACTGATAACAAAATTTTTTTTGAAGCTTATACATTATCTCTCCATGAAAAAAATTTTGATAATTCAAGAGAAACTGACGCATTATCTAGAACAGCAATTAATCAATTTGAGCAATACATAAAATTAAATAGAAAAGTTCCAGCCGAAATTCTTGTTACTGTTAATCAAATTAGTGAGGCTTCAAAGTTAGCTGATACAATCTGTGCTCATTTAAGCCTAAAAATTCCTGAAAAACAAAAACTATTAGAACTGACTTCAGTTAAAGATAGATTAGAAAAAGTAATCAAACACATGGAAGATGAAATTGGCGTTCTTCAGGTCGAAAAAAAGATTAGGAATAGAGTTAAAAGGCAAATGGATAAAACTCAAAAGGAGTATTATCTTAATGAACAAATGAAAGCCATTCAAAAAGAATTAGGCGATTCCTCTGATTCAAAAGATGAAATTTCAGAAATAGAGCAAAAAATAAAAAAAATTAAATTTACTTCGGAAGCTAAAGAAAAGGTTAATGCTGAACTAAAAAAGCTAAAAAACATGAGTCAAATGTCAGCTGAAGCTACGGTTGTAAGAAACTATTTAGATTGGATGATTTCTCTTCCTTGGGGAGAGAACAAAGAAATTGATAGTGATCTTGATAAAGCTAGAAGGATTTTAGACAATGATCATTTTGGTCTTACTAAAGTTAAGGATAGAATTATTGAATATTTAGCAGTCCAGACCAGAGTTTCAAAGCCAAAAGGACCTATATTATGTTTAGTTGGACCACCAGGAGTTGGGAAAACATCTCTTGGTAAATCTATAGCGAAAGCAACTGGAAGACCATTCATTAAAATGTCACTAGGTGGTGTAAGAGATGAATCAGAAATTAGAGGTCATAGAAGAACGTATATTGGTTCTATGCCGGGAAAAATAATTCAAAGTATGAAAAAATCTAAATATGCAAACCCATTATTTTTATTAGATGAAGTTGATAAAGTGGGTTCTGATTGGAGAGGAGATCCTGCATCAGCTTTATTGGAGGTCCTTGACCCCGAGCAGAACTCGAATTTTAATGATCACTATTTAGAAGTCGATTATGATTTATCAAATGTTATGTTTTTAACTACAGCTAATACTTTAAATATACCTCAACCACTTCTCGATAGGATGGAGGTTATAAGGTTATCTGGTTATACTGAAAATGAAAAACTTAAAATAGCAAAAAAATATTTAGTCCCAAAACAAATCAAAGAAACCGGCTTAAAATCTAAAGAAATTAATGTAGCTGATTCAGCTGTAGTAGATTTAATTAGATATTATACACGTGAAGCAGGAGTAAGAAACCTTGAAAGAGAAATTTCTAAACTATCCAGAAAAACGTTAAAATCAATCATTGTTGATAAGAAAAAAACTGTATCAATTTCGAAAAGAAATTTAGGTAAATTTTCTGGTATTAAAAAATTTAGATATGGTGAAATTGAAAAAAAGAATTTAGTTGGTATATGTACCGGTCTTGCATGGACAGAAGTAGGAGGTGAATTGCTACAAATTGAGTCGGTTATTATGCATGGAAAAGGTAAAGCACATTACACCGGTAAACTTGGAGACGTTATGAAAGAATCAGTACAAGCTGCTCAAAGCTATGTTCACTCCAACGCAGCAAAGTTTGGAATTTCTCCTTTGTTGTTTCATCAAAAAGATATACATGTTCATGTGCCAGAGGGAGCAACTCCAAAAGATGGGCCTTCAGCAGGAATTGCCATGTTTACATCTATTGTTTCTGCATTAACAGGTATTCCAATTCATCATAATATTGCTATGACAGGGGAAATAACACTTAGAGGAAGAGTTTTGCCAATCGGTGGTTTAAAAGAAAAACTGTTAGCTGCAGTTAGAGGAGGTATCAAAACTGTAATAATACCTAAAGATAATAAAAAAGATTTAGAAGAAATTTCAAAAGAAGAAGTTCTTTCTAAACTTGAAGTTTTATCTGTGGATAATGCTGATGAGGCACTTAGAAAGGCTTTAGTTTCAAAAATAACACCAATTAAATGGAGTGAAAGTGATATTTCGATTGCAAAAGACACTATAACATCCAAAGAAACTGCCTTAAGACACTAATTTCAGTTGACTAGATAAAATCGAAAGTTAATATTAATTACTATTAATTAAAATGTACAAGGGGGTTATGTGAATAAGAATGAATTAATATCCAAGGTTTCTGACGATACTGGATTATCAAAAACAGATTCTGCAAAAGCTGTTGATTCAATTTTTGACTCTATAACATCTGAATTAAAATCAGGTGGTGATGTAAGATTAGTTGGTTTTGGTACTTTTCTTGTGACAAAAAGAAAAGCAACTACTGGAAGAAACCCTCAAACTGGGGCTACTATTCAAATACCTGCTGCAAATGTTCCAAAATTTAGAGCGGGCAAAGCATTAAAAGAATCAGTTAACTAATTTATTTATTTTAAAACCACATCGTTTCTAAAGTATTTATTAAGGTGTGGTTTTGAGCATATTTTTAACTTTCGTAAGAACCTCAATCATTTTTTCTTCATTTATTCTTTTTGTATTTACATTTCTTGGACTAGGATGATAACAAGCCACTAGATGTAGCTTGTTTTTGATATTAAATATTTCTGAATGCTGAAAGGCAAATTTTTTTTTATCTAGCTTTAAAAAACCAACGCATGTGTCAAATGCAATTTTACCTAGAGCTAATATAACTTTTAAGTTTTTTAGTATTAAAAACTCTTTTTCAAAATAATAAAAACAATTTTTTAATTCATTTGATTTTGGTTTGTCATTAGGAGGTACACATTTTAATGCTGTAGTAATATATGTATTATTAAGTTTTAGATTATCATTAACATTTTCTGATTTTTGGTTATTCGAAATCTTTGCTTTGTACAAACATTTATATAAAAAATCAGCAGATCTATCACCAGTAAAAATACGACCAGTTCTATTGGCTCCATGTGCAGCAGGTGCAAGCCCCACTATCAATAATTCAGCGTTTACATCACCAAATCCAGGGACAGCCCTTCCCCAATATATTTCATTTTTATACTGCTTTCTTTTTTCTTTTGCAATTTTTTCTCTAAATTCTACAAGTCTAGAACATTTTTTGCATTCTATAATTTTTAAATTAAGAGAATTTATATTATTATTCATTTTTTATATGAAACTGACATTCTATTTTTTTATTTATTATCCATATTAGATGATTTATTTATTTAATGTTTAAAAACTTTTTTTTTAGAAATTAATCCTAAATAAATTAAAAATAATTTGTTTGAATTAACTTTAAAAATATTTATAAATATACAAAATTAATATTCTCAAATTTTTGGCTGGACCTTTCTATAATGCCATTATTTGAAGTGTTAATTGGGCGGTTAGCTCAGCTGGGAGAGCGCCACGTTTACACCGTGGATGTCGGGGGTTCGATCCCCTCACCGCCCACCATAGTTTTTTATGGGGGTGTAGTTCAGTTGGTTAGAACGCCTGCCTGTCACGCAGGAGGCCGCGAGTTCGAGTCTCGTCACTCCCGCCATTTAAGTAATATTAAATAATTTGATATTATCATTTATGATCATTATTATTCTTATATGAGATTAATTTCCTTTACTATTACGATGATTTTCATTTGTCTGAATTCAGTTCTTTCTCAAGTAGATGAGGATAATGATTTTGGTCAACCTAGAAATGCCGACAAAGTTGAAGAAATTGATACAAGTTGTGACGTCTCAGATGATAGTGATTTATTAAGTTTACTCGACTTTAAATTAAAAAAGTTCAACCCAAACCCTAAAGACACCTCTGAGATCGGCTCAAGCGGACAACTATCTCCACAAGAGGTAAAACAAGCTTCCATTAGATTTTATAACGAACAGCTATCAGATGTAGATCCAGTAAAAATTAAAGTAGAGACATTTACTACACTTGGAGGAGATACACTGGCTTCCCTTATGGATAGGTCCTCCAAAATTTTACTAAAACATCCAGAAAAGTGCGAATTCTTTAGACTATATGGAAGTCAAATAATTGG
>NZFI01000025.1:0-9458 GCA_002690595.1 Rickettsiales bacterium | reverse complement strand
CAAAAATAGTACTTACATCATTAAAATATAAAATTGTTGGTATACCAATAATTAATGAACCTCTTGCAAAAATTTCTAATAAATTTAAATTTTTTTTTAATGCTAGCGTACTGTCACTCTCACCAAAATGATATATTGATAATAATAGAAAAATAGCAAAAGAAAATTCAGGATATCTCTGCCAAAATAAGAAAAAAATAAATGCTAAGAAAATATATAAGCAAAGGAATACGGATAGTTCTCTATTGTTAGTGATGATTTTTGCTCTTTGTGCGATTTGTATATCTAAACTACCATGAGCTAACCCTGGCCAAATAAGAGGAATAAGAAAAAGTAGAAATTGATTCTGAAAATTTTTATAAAAAATATTTTCAAACAATAGTGAAATGACTGTCATTATAATGATGGATATTAAAAAAATTTTTATTTCTATATTTTTAATCATTTTTCTTTAAAAAATAGATCAAAGAAATAAGAAGTTTGGTTTTGGGTAATATAAAAACTATTTTTAACATTTCTAAAAAATTGTAAGAATCTGTTAAAAATCTTATGATTGTTTCTAGTTTTAGTTTCAAAAAGAATCTATGAAAAAAAAGTGCACTGTCTTTGGGGTATTTTTCAATAAAAATTAGAAAAATTTCATCAAGAAAATATGTTAATTTTTTACTACTAATAGAAATATTTTTATTAGATATTAAATTGTCTACTATTTCTTTACTATTTCTAAATGCATTTTGAAACCCATAACCAGTTGAACTTCTTATCCAATTATTAGAGGTTCCAATTTTTATAATTTTACTATTATTATTATTATTTAATTTTGAACTATACATTGGTATTTTACCATACTCTATGAAATTACTTTTAAATATAATATTAGGAAAGTTTTTTTTAAGATAATTTCTTATATCATTTATATATTTTTTTTTTGGATATATTTTTTTTGAAAAATAAGTAGTCTCTACTAAAGCTCTATTACTTGAAAATGGTAATATATACATAAAATGAACAGTATTTTGATCATTTTGAAAATCCATTAATATTGCCTTTTTTTTATCAAAAATAGATTTTTTACATTTAACTTCTGTACCATAAAAATGTTGTATTAACTTATTTTTTTTAATAGGTATTGGCCTACTATCAAATACGAGATCTGAGATATAGATTTTTTTGTTACACTTGATTCTTATTTTCTTTTCATATTCTTTAATTTCTTTTACATTTTGATTTAGTAAAATTGTAACATTTTTAGATTTATTTATTTTATTAAGACCTAAGTTATACAATTTATCAGAAGAAATATTCAGATAAGAAAACTTTTCAGATGATTTTATTACAGAGTTTTCTCTAGACTTTATTTCAATTTTATTCCATTTAAAGTCATAATTATTTGTAAAAATATTTTTGGGATAACTCCAAAAACACCAATTTTTATCTTTTAATAATTTTTCTTTTTTTTCTAAAATTAAAATTTTCTTATTTGTTCTTTTAATCAACTCTAACATTAGAGTTGTTCCTGACAAACCGGCGCCAATGATAATTATGTCAAAATAATTATTTATTTTATCCATTCTTACTCAGATTTTTCTCGATTATTTTATGAATAGCATGGTTATTGTTATCCTTATTTTTTTTTAATTTTAGAAATATACACTTATAAATTGCTTGGATAGTAATAAAAATTTTTTGTCTTTTTTTTACAAAAATTCTTTCTGTCCATATTTTGAGTGGGTCATCTTTGATTTTAAAACCAATATTTTGATATAAATTTGATGCTATTAAAACTGGCAAACGGTATTTAAAGGGTAGGTTTTGAATGCCATCCAAAGCAGAGTTATATAAATCATCAGAGTATTCTATTAATTCTAGGATATTTTTAGAGAGTATTTTCTTTTTTTCAAAATTTCCTAATAATTCTTTTGAGTTTAAAAAAATAAAACTTCTATAATTTTCAGGAATATAAATTCTATTTCTCATTAAATCTTCTTTGATATCTCTGAGAATATTTGTGATTTGCATCGCAACACCTAATTCGATAGCATTTTTTAATAGTTTTAAATTAGTAACTTTCATTATAGAACACATCATTAAACCAACGGTTCCAGCTACTTGATAACTATAAAAAATTAATTGTTCTAAATTTTTAATATTTACAATTTTAAGATCTTTTAATACCCCTTGGACTAATTGAATAGGAATCTCAATATTAAGTTTATACTTTAATGATAAATTAATAAAATTCTCAACAATGCGATTTTTTGAAGACTTTTTTTCTAAATCTTTAATAATATTTAAATGCATTTTTTTTGCATTTTTTTTGGTTCCTAAATTTTGATTATCACTTATATCATCAACATACCTACAAAAAGAGTATAGTGTTTCTATATCTCTTTTTTCATTCTTAGAAAAAAAAAATAAAGCCCAAAAAAAACTTTTACTTCTTGCCTTTATTTCAAGAGATTCTTCTTGCATCTTTTTTAAGAATATTTTCTAATACCTTAGCAGAACTTAAAACCCCTGGAACCCCTGCACCTGGATGAGTTCCAGCACCAACAAAATATAAGTTTTTAAAGTTCTCAGATTTGTTATTAAATCTAAACCATGCAGATTGAGTAAATATTGGTGAAATTGAAAAACCTGCACCGTTTTTTGCTAAATAATCATTTTTAAAATCTTCAGGAGTCATATAAAAACAGGTATCTAAATTTTTTTTTAATTCTGGCATAATTGTTTTTTCTAAAGCATTTAAAATTGAGTTTTTATATTCTTCAGCCTCACTCTTCCAATTAATTCCTGAAAGTAAATTTGGAACTGGAGACAAAACATAAAAACAGTCTGAGTTCTTAGGAGCCATACTTTTATCTGTTGCAGTCGGTCTATGAAGATAAAGACTAAAATCTTTTGCTAACTTTTTTTTAATAAAAATATCATTTAGTAATCCTTCAAATCTTTCTCCCATCCAAATTGTATGGTGCGCTATTTTTGGATATATTTTTTTAGTTCCAAAAAAAATTACAAAAAGACCCATTGAATAGTCCATTTTTTCTATTTTTTTTTGTTTCCAACGTTGAATTTTATTTTTGCAAATCATATTTGAATACAAGTATGCTGGATCTGCATTAGAGACTGTGATATTTGCAAAGATTTTTTTGTTATTTTTAAGTTGAACTCCTATTACAGTTTTATTATCAAATAATATTTTTTTTACCTCAGAGTTAAGTGTGATTTTTATTCCTTCCTCTCTCATTAACTTTTCAAATGCTTTTACCAGAGAACCAGTTCCACCAATTGCATAATGCACTCCCCATTTTCTCTCTAAAAAATGAATTAAATTATATATTGATGTTGTAGTTAGAGGGTTACCTCCTAATAAAAGAGGTTGAATACTTAAAGCTCTTTTTATGTAACCATTTTTAATGTACTTTGAAACTAATTTAAAAACAGTTAAATAACTTTTTAAAATAATTAGAGAAGGTATTTGTTTTATCATAAAGAAAAAACTGTGAAATGGTACATGGGAGAGTTTTGTAAACCCAACATTAAATATTTTTTCTGACATTTTTACAAGTTTCCGATAACCTTTTACATCTTTCTCATTGAATTTCCTTATTTCTGCTTCAGTTTGTTCCATAGTACCGCCGTAATTAAAGAATTTACCATTATCAAAATAAAAACTGTACCATGGATTTAAGGCTTTAAAATCAATGTAATCTTTTCTTCTTTTGTTAAAAATTTCAAATAATTCATCAAACAAAAAAGGAGCAGTTATAACTGTAGGTCCTGCATCAAATGTATAACCACTTTTTCTAAAAACTCTAGCTCTACCTCCTAATTGATCTAGTCTTTCAATAATATTTACATCATATTTGAGAGCCCTAAGCCTGAGAGCAGCAGCAATACCACCAAAACCTGATCCTATAACAATCGCTGTTTTTTTCATCCTAATTTATTATTTAATTAAAAAATTTAATATTTAAACTAACTTTTTAGAGATTCTGAGCAGCGTATTTTTTATCACAAACTTTGTAATTTGATGAAATTCGTCGTTATTTTTCATTGAAATATTAATAGATTTTGTAACTACATTATGAAGATGATTAATAGTTTTATCTATTATATCCTTTTCTTTTATCTTTGTGATCCAATAAAAAATTTCTTCTTCTGAAATAGATTCAAATCTTTTTTTTAAAAAAATATTAAGTAAATATTTTTCAGATGATGATGCTTCATTTAAATAATGCATAATTATAGCATTCATCTTTCCTTCCTTTAAATCCCTTCCAGGTAATCCTCTATCCTTTATTCCTATAAAATCCGACAAATCGTCTTGAATTTGATATGCAAGTCCTGCTTCATAGATTGAACTTAATGATTCATAATTTTTTTGATTTGTTAAAATCATTATTAATTTGACTGGTAAAGATAAAAGACTACCAGTTTTTGCTCTTGCAGTTGATTCATAATCTTCCATTTTTAGATTAAGATCAGCTCTAGTTTGAATCTCTCGTGTTTGACCAGCAACAGCTTGTCTAATTGAGTTACTAAATTCCTTAATAGCCATACATTTAAGCTTGTCGTTAGTAGGTGTGTTAGATAAAATTTCAAATGAACTTGAAATAAAATAATCACCTAAATTAATTGCTGATGAGTCTCCAAAGCGACTCCATATTGAAGGGTTTCCTCTTCTAAAAAGATCCCTATCCTGAAGATCATCATGAACAAGTGAGGCGTTATGAATTAATTCACACGAAGCAGCTACATATTTCGATGACAACTCATCAAGACCAAAAATTTGTCCTGATACAAGTGCAAGAGCAGCTCTAAACCTTTTTCCACCAGAGTTTAGATGGTATTTAGAACATTTTCCCATCCAAGAACTATCACATACAACTTCTTGAATTAAGTTTTCAACATTTTTAAGTTGTTTTTTTAATAAAGAAGAATCTATTTTTAAATTAAGATTATTACTTTCAAATTCACAAATATTCTCCCAATTACTAGAATATTTGAGAGCTAGTATGTTTTCTTTTGATAAATTGTTTAATAATTCAATCATAAAAAAAAAGGGGGAATATTTTCATATTCCCCCTAATTATTTAAGTTTCTACAAATTAAGACTAAGCTTTAGCTGACTCAGAACTTGCTGCAGCCCATATAACAAGACCAAATGCTATTTTATTTACAAAATCAGCAAGGTTGTATACTGCATTAAGAGTTGCACCATCAGTGCCTCCTGCAAGATAACCTAAGAAGTAACCAATTGGATAAATTGACCAACCAATTGAAACTATCCATTTCATTGCATTAAAAGCAGAGCTTTGAGCAGGAGAATTACTTGATGTATTAGCTTGAGCAGCTTCTCCAGCAAATACTTCGTACAAAATGTAAATCCATCCAGCCATTCCAACAATAAATCCTATTGTAGGTTGAATATATCCAGCTTCACCCATGAAACCTCCAATTAACATAACTAAAGTACCAATTAGTAATCTCCAGAAGATACCTGCTGTGGCGGCACCAACTGCTGCTAATATTAGATAAAATTCAATCATTTGAAGTGGAACAGTTAAGAGCCAATCAATATATCTTAATACTGTTGGAGTTTCTCCGGTTTCTACCCATACTGCACGCATATAGTAATAGTGAACTGCAGCAATAAGTGTAACTAAACCAGCAACAACAACTGAAGTTCTCCAATGTGCTGTCATTTTACCAGCTTCTAGAAAGAAAAATGCTGTGGACGCAACCATGGCTACTGAAATAACCCAAAAAGAAACGCCAACAAAGTCTGTCGGTTGTAACATTACCATTATAATAATATCCTTTCGTTAAAATAACATGCACAATGCATGCTTGTTAAAATTATAACAGAGAAAGAGAAAACTTGATATTATTACAAGTTTAACACCTCCCCAATTCATTAAACTGTATCAAACTTGCCTAAATAATTCCTATTATTCAAGAAAAAATATTAAAAAAACTGCTAAATTATTGAAATTATTACCTAAAAAATTATACGTAAAAAGATAATATAGCTAATATCGTAGTGATTATTCTAAGATTTTTAAACCAAACAGGTATTAATTTATTCTGAAAGATTAATTCAATTATTAAACAAAATGAAAGACCAGAAATAACTATAAATAAACTATTAAAAATATCAAAAATTAAACTCCATGCCCAAATTGAAGAAAAAATTGGTAAAAAATATTTATAAACTGATTTTTCTGAATGATAAATAAATCTTTGCCATTGCATTCCTGACAAAAAAGAAATTACAATTGAGCCATAAATATATTGGTACAAATTGCTGAATTCAAAAAAAATTGAGACATTAAATAAACTTAATAAAAAAATAATATCTTCCAAATAAAATGGAATAAGACCAGATAGAGTAAGTAAAATAATAACATTTTTCATAGAAGTTTTTTTTTGATATAATTTATGATTAATTTAACTTAAAATTATTTACTTTAATATTGATTTTAATATTGATTATGGATGCATTCGAACTAAAAAAAATTCAAATATATTTAAACAATAAATTTAAATCAAAATATTTTTCGCTCAAAGAGCAATCTATCAATGATTCAGTAGAGGTTTACTTAAAAGATGAATTTATTGGTGTTATCTACAAAGATGATGAAGATGGAGAGCTAGCTTATCAATTTCATATGACTATTTTAGATGAAGATTTGCTCAATAGTTAAATTAAAATTACTGATATTTACATTTACCTTTTTTTTCAGTAAAAATCTTTTATCTCATCACAAGATATACAGTCCTAAAGTTGAAGAGGGAAGACAATCATTAGAATGGAGAGGTCATTTTCAATTAGATAATAATGTTGATTCAAATAAATCTCATCATCATGTACTTGAAACAGAATATTCTTGGAATGACTATTGGCAAAGTGAAATTGAATTTCATATTTCCGATAAATCAGATAGTCCATTAGATTGGGAAAAAACTGAGCTACAGAATCAAATACAGATATATGAATCTGAGTATTTAGCATCAGCAATATATTTTTCTTATAATTTTAATTCTCAGGGAACTAAAGGAGATGAAATTGAGTATAAATTTCTTAATGAATTTAGTAGTGATTCATTTTCATTAACTACTAACTTTATATTTGAAAAAGAAGTCATATCTAACCCATCTGGTTCAACTGAATTTTCAATTTCAAATTACTTTTTAATTAAAAAGCCACTAATTTATAATTTAAAATTAGGTTTAATTGGTTTTTCAGAATTTGGAAATTTATCTAAATTTGAAGTTTTTCAAAAACAAGAACACAATTATGGCTTTCAGTTTGAAAATGAATTTGAATTTGGAGACAACGAATACGAATTTTCTATTGGTTATTTGAATGGTTTAACTCACAACTCAAATGAACATATTCTAATTTGGAATTTTGAAATAGAAATTTAGAAACCTAGTTGTTTTAATCTTTTTCTGAATTCTTGCTCACTTATAATACCTTTTTCTCTCATACTCTTTAGTGCTTTTGCTTCAATCATATTCTCTTGATTGGCGGAGGTTCTTGTATTGTTATATTTTGGTTGAGTATTCTGATAATATTGTTGATTAGGAGGAATTGGAATATTGTTTTGATATTGATATGGAGGATATCCATAAGGATAGGGTTGATTTTGGTACGGTGATTGTCTCTGTAATCCGCGTAATTGTTGAAGTTCACTTTTAAGTTTTTTAACTTCAGTATGCAAATCTTGAACCTGAATATTATTTCTGTATGCAGAGGTCCTTGCCTGATCTGATATTTCGCCTCTTGGCTGTAAAGCCTTAGTTGTAAAAACTAACCAATCAATTCTACCTTTAGCTTGTCTCGGTCGATAAACACCAGAATTTGGAGGTGCTGAGAGAATATAAGGGTTTTTTATAGTTTCTGTTCTTGAACCGGGAACATATGGGTTTCTGACTAAATCTGGGTTTAAACCAGCTGAAATAAGTGGATCAGTTTCTGACATATTACCCTTTCTTAAAATTGAACCAAATATTATGTTAAGTCCACTTTTATTATAAAAAACTCTTCCAGATGTAACTTTTGGTTTACTGACATATTTTTGTAAATACCAGCCCTCTATAGTAAAAACCACAT
Source organism: Rickettsiales bacterium (assembly GCA_002690595.1). Lineage (GTDB taxonomy): Bacteria > Pseudomonadota > Alphaproteobacteria > Methylaequorales > Methylaequoraceae. Next base: position 1,336 of record NZFI01000025.1, on the reverse strand, counting down.
CTTCATCTGATTTAGCTTCTGATAAAGCTTCACTTAGGCCTGTCGCAATCTTTGACAATTTTCTATCCGTAACTAGAGGATAAGTTTTTAGTCTGTCTTTAACTAGAATTAGTCTTAAGGCTCCTTCCATTCTTTCTACAGAAATTTTTATAGGATGTTTATTTGGAATTTTTTTAACATCTTGTTCACTTAACTGAACACTTTCATATCCATTCTTATAAAAAAACTTATTACCAAATAAATAATCATTAACTCCTCCAAAACTACTACATGATGTTTGGAAAACTAAAAATGAGAAAATTAAGAAATAGTTTATACTTTTTTTCATTCTTTTGAATATAACAAAAAAAAAGGGAGAGTAAACAACTCTCCCTTTTAAAGTAATTATTACTTACTTAAGTAGTAAATTCTACCAGAAGAAGAATCCACCGACACCACCAAATACATCTTCAGTAGCTCCACCCATGTGGAAGTTTTGAGTTACATAACCACCTTCAGCAATAAGTCTGAAGCTGTCATTAACGTTATGCCAAATCATACCTGAATGCATATCTTGATAGTTAACTTCTGCAATAGCAGTACTTGTGATTTCATTTTGTGTTTGAAGTTTTACGTTCCCACCATATGAATATCCAATGCTAGTACCTTGACCTAAGTCTACAGTACCTTGCAAGTAACCACCATAAGAGTTAAATGCTTTACCTACAGCGTCTAATGCGCCTTCAGTGTGCTGACCTCTCATACCCATTCCAGAACCATAAAAGCCAGCAGCAGTTATAGCAATGTTATTGTATGTAAGTTTAGTACCCCAAGCACCACCTGCTGAATCTACACCCTTATCACAAGTAGTATTACCTGCAACATTTCCTGGTGTATTAGTATTAGCATTTTGACAAGTCAATGCATTGGCAGCTGTAGTAAAGTTAGTTCTTTGGTAAGAACCATCAACCCATAAGTCTACACCTACATCCATAACTTTAGTTGAATAAGAAAGTTCAGCTTCAACTCTTGGATATTTATTTTCAGTAGCATCTGCTGCACCAGCAACAGAAATCACATCGTTAGGATCGAAAACACCAACTTTAAGTCCAATAGGACCTAACCCAGGAGTAACCCATGAAATTTGTGGTTGGAAATCTGTATACAAGTATCCTAAACCGATTCTACCTAAAGTAGTGTTACTGTTATCTGCAGATGGAGCAGCACCTACACCAAATAGTAGCATATCATTTAAGATTGCTTTACTTTGGTGGATACCAAGACTTCTACCGATTAAAACAGTACCAAAACTACCAGAAACTGAAAAATTAGTTTCACGAAGGTTAATTTGACCATT
>NZFI01000024.1:0-8677 GCA_002690595.1 Rickettsiales bacterium | reverse complement strand
CGAGACTTATCATCAAGTTTTAGAATTTGGCAAAGGTTGGAATAAAAGACATGAGACAGATATAGAATTTCACATTGCTGATTTAAAAAATAGCTCATTGGCAATCCCAACAATAAAATTTCAAAATAAATTTAACATTGTAAATAAAAAGAATTTTTTATTTTCTACTTTTTTTTCATTTAATTTTGCAACTGAAAAAAACAGCTCAGATCAAATAGAATATAAATTTTTATTCCAGAATAAATTTAAACATTTTGTTTTTAATAACGGCTTTGGTTTCTATAAAAATATTAATGGAACAAGGTCAAAAAATACTATCCTAAAATATTTTCCTTTAATTTTTTTCAAGAAACCAATTATATCAGATATTCATTTAGCAATTGCGGGAAGCAGCGATTTTGGGAAAATTTCAAATTTCAGTACATATACTAATCAAAAACATCAATATGGTTTAGGAGTCAAAAAAAGTTTTCAAAAGGATACTAAAAATGAGTTTGATCTAACAATTGCTTATTTAAAAGGACTAAATTCTAATTCTTTTGATCAGTCTCTTATATGGTATGTAAATAAATCATTTTAGTCTCAGTTGAGAAATTATTAAAAAAAATAAAACATAGATGCATCGTTTATGTTTTATGAATTATAATAAAAGTATTCAAAGAAATATTAATGTTGAGAAAAGATATCTTTAAAAATAAATAATATTACCCAATTTAAGTTCTTATAATTTTAAAAAATGACACAATTTAAATCGATTTTTTTTATTTTAATTTTTTTTGTCTTTTTAAAAGTTGAAGCAAAAAATTATGATGGTAAATCTTATGTATGCGCAGATGAATTAGGGCCTTTACTAGAATTCTCAATTCCTAACTTTGGTGATAATTTATTTGAGAAAAAGGTTTCTTTAAAACTTTACAATAGAGAAAATAGAGATTTGCCATACCATAGGAATGGGATTATAAAAAAAAAAACAAGTGAGATAGACAAGTCATATTTTTTTTATACTGTCGATTTTATTTTAAATGATGATAAATCAATTCAAGGATATTTTGAATTCTTTCCTCCGTCTAATCTTATGTTTAAAGTTGAAGGATCTCAATTTCTTAACCTGGTATGCTGGACTTAAAAAAATTTGAGGATTGTTTTCTATATTTGACTATTCATACTAGTTTTATAAAGTTTCAAAAATGTTAATTATCTTTTAAGTGTCTTCTTTAACGAGGTTCATAGCTAACCTGATTCTTTTTTTTCTTTTCCAACATTCTCAAATGAAAAGATTGTTTCTAATTCATTATAAAAAAATAAGATATTATTGGTATTTCTGAGTAAATGAATAAAGTTAATTCTGGCGATCTGTCTACATAGCCTTTGCAAAGGCATTACATAGAAATTTTTTTTAAAATTTTTACGTAATTTTTAACCTTACCTTTGTTTTTCTTATTAGAATTTCTCCAAATTGGAAGAGTTTCTTCCAATTTTGTGAATCCTTTTTTTGTTAAAGTTAATAGATTTCCATTAATCCCTTTGCTAACGATTCTGATAAGTTTATTTCTGATTAGAATATTTAAATTTCTTCTTGTCGTAGAAATTTCTAAGTTGAGTATTTTTGCAATTTTTGAGGTTTCTATTTGGTTATATATGTTTAAGATTGCTAAAATAGGTATTTGTGTTGAGTTTATACCACTAAACTTTAAAGTATTATTATACTCATTAGTTAACTCCCTTGCCATTAATCTTACATTAAAACATGCACATTGTTGTAATTCTTCTATATTAATAATTTTTTTTCTCATAGTTATTAATATATTACTTTACATAATCAAAAAAGAAACTAAATTTATAAAGGTATATACGCGTGTATATACTTTATAAAGGATAATTATGGATATTAAAAAATTTGACTTAAGTGATGGTACATACATAAGATATAAAAAAATAGGAAAAGGTCCTTCTATTTTACTTTTACATACATTTAGAAATAGATTGGAATATTCTGATAACCTTGGTGCACAATTAAAAAAGAATTTTACAGTTTATTCAATTGATCTTCCTGGCTTTGGTGATTCTCCAATTAATATTAAAACAACATATGACCTAAATTTTTTTTCAAGTTCTATTGTAGATTTTATTAAAGGATTAAAAATTAATAATCTTAAAATTGCTGGAGAATCAATTGGTGCAACACTCGCTGCTAGTGTATCAGTTAAGATCCCAAATATTGTAAAAGAAATATTTTTGTTTAATCCATATGATTATGATTCCTATTTCGGAGAAGGAATTCAAAGGGGTAATTTTTTTGCAAAGTTTATTTTATTTCATGTTGGGTTACCTATTATAGGAAACTTATTTTGTAGTTTAGAAAATAAATTTATACTGAAAAATATTATGAATGGTGGATTTTTTGATTCTAAAAATCTACCTGCAAATTATTTATCTTTACTTTGTAGCTCCTTAAAGAAAAAGGGATATGTTTACCATTTCAGATCTGTCCTTTCTAATTTTAATAAAAATAGCGGAATTGAAGATTTATATAAAAAAGTTAAAGTTCCGGTCAATTTAATATATGGAATTAATGATTGGGCAAGAGAAGATGACAGATTGAGAACTCAAAATCTTTTAAAACTTGATAATTATCAAACGATTAATAACTCCATACATTTTTCTTTTCTAGAAAATACTAATAAAGTATCAGAAATTGTTGGCTTAAAAAATTGAGAAACTCTTTAATTGAATATATATTTAAAAAACCAAGTAATTAATATTATTGAAAGGACTAATTATGGAAAAAGTTGCATTTATCTCTGGTGCTAACAGAGGAATAGGATTTGAAACTACAAAGAAGTTAGCTGAAACAGGAGTAAAAGTTATTATGGGTTCAAGAAATTTAGAGAAGGGAAGAAAGGCTATAAATGATTTATCTTCACTTGGTATTGATGTAGACTTGATTCAATATGATGCTCAAGATTTAGAGGCACCACAAAAAGTATATCAATATATTAATAAGGAATATAAAAAGTTAGATATCTTGATCAATAATGTAGGAGTTCTTCTTTCAGGAAATTTATTTGTTACAAATAGTTCTACTGTAAGTGATAAAGATGTTAAAGATACATTCCAAGTAAATCTTTTTTCAGTAATTTCTTTAACTCAAAAGTTACTTCCATTAATAAAAAAGTCTGAGGCAGGAAGAATAGTTAATGTTTCCACAATTTTAAGTTCATTAACTCTTCATTCTGCGAAAGACTCACCGATCGCTCCGGCAAAAGAATTTGCGTATAATGCATCAAAGACTGCTCTAAATGCTTATACTATTCATCTTGCATCTGAACTTAAAGATACGAAAATTAAAGTAAATTCTGGTCATCCAGGATGGGTTAAAACTGAACTAGGTGGTCCTAATGCTCCAATGGAAGTAAAAGATAGCTACAAAACTTCATTGCGTTTAGCTTCATTAGATGAAGATGGACCTACTGGTGGATTATTTCATGAAAATGATATTATACCCTGGTAAGGAATATTTGTAATTTTTAGTCAAGTTTTAATTATAAAATTACGTAAATTAGAATAATTTTAAAATAAATAAAACTTGTGTTGTTGAAAAAAAAAAAAAGACTATTATATATGCTTATGCTACTAAGCAGAGCAGGCTATTAGCTTGTTTTAAACAAATGGGAATGGATATGAAAAATCTATTTATTGGATTTATCTTCTTATTAGTAATCGTTTACTCAAATGTTGTTATGAGTGGTGATATTAGTGCAGGAGAGGCTAGATATTCTCAAAACTGTGGTAATTGTCATGGACCTGGAGGTATGGGTCTTGCTAGCTACCCTAAGTTAGCAGGAAAGGAAATAGACTATTTAATGGATCGTCTCAAAAAATATAGAGCCGGAACAAAAATTGGTCCTAATTCATCTTTGATGATTATGATGGCAGAGCCTTTGTCAGATAAGGAAATTGTAAATCTGGCTGCATATTTATCTAATGTGCAAAAGAAATAAATATTAAACAAGAAAGGAAAGTAAATTTATGTTTAATAAAACTAAACTTTTATCAGCAGCTATTGTTTCTGTTGTTGCCTTAATGGCTTCACCAAGCAATGCTGATACAATGGGTACCCCAACCATTAACGCAAAGTTGATGATGAAGGGACTTGAAAACCCATGGGATATGGCTTTTACAAGCGGTGGAGATATGTTCTACACTGAGAAATGTAAAGGTCTTTCAGTTAGAACATCATCCGGTAAAGTTAATGCATTAGTTGGAATGAAAGATGCTAAAGGCTACGCAAGTGCTAACAGTGATCTTTTTTGTTCTGGTCAAGCAGGCATGATGGGTGTAGCTCTAGATCCTAATTTCAAAAAGAACCGTAGAGTTTATGTTGCTTCTACATCAAACAAATATCACGGAAGTGGTTGTAAGGATAATTACTCAAGATGCGATGGAAACATCATCATGAGAATTGAAGTTAGCAAAGACTTAACAAAGGTTACAAATCGTACTGATATCGTAAAAGATATTCAATACAAGCCATTTGAATCTGATCACCCATTTGGTGGACCAGGAGCTCACAATGGTAACAGATTACGTTTTGGACCTGAAGGTTACCTTTGGGCAACAACAGGAGATCGCCACAGAGGTGTTGTTCCTCAATCTAAGGATCTTTTAGGTGGAAACGTTCTACGTATCGATACCGATGGTAAAGCTCATCCTGGTAATAAACCACCAGCGGGTTTTGACAAACGTATGTATACTTATGGACACAGAAATGTTCAAGGAATTGATTTCCGTCCAAGTGATGGTCAAGCATTTACTGCTGAACATGGACCATGGCAGAATGACGAAATTACTGCACTAGTTAATGGCGGTAATGGTGGATGGGATCCACGTCCAAATGTTGGTGGTCGTGGAGATTGTCCAGACAAGTATTGCGGTTACATGCCTAATCAAAAAGAAGGTATGCTACCTGCAGCTCGTGCGGCGTTTATGCCTATGAGTGATACTCGTTTTGACGACTTAATGCCTCCTGCATGGAATAACAATGGTCTATCTCAAGGAACTGGCTCTGCCGCTTTCTTAAAAGGTAGTAACTGGGGTTATTATGAAGGTCGTATGGCTGTTGGAATCATGGGTATTGGTTTTGGTGGAACACCATCTGGTATGAGAATCGACATCGTTGATTTAGCAAAAGATGGTCAGTCTGTAAAAAGTGTTCTTCACTTACCAACTGGTCTTTCTAAAAGATTCAGAGGTTTAAGACTTGGACCTGACGGTGCTCTTTATGCTGCTTGTGATGAAGGTGAAATCTACCAAATTACAGCTAAAAAGTAGTTAACTAAATTTAATCGCACCACACAAATTGTGGTGCGATTATACTAATTATAAATCTTTGTTATTGATTTGATTATATCGGGTTAATTTCAAAGTTCTTTTGAAGAAAAACTAAATATCACATTTATATTTTAGTTTCGAAAACCTTTTTTTCGCCCAGTATTGATACAAGAAGTTAGTTAGGACATTAATAGGTTTTAAATTGATTATTTTTGCAAGAACTCTCCAGTATTTAAGTTCACTCCATATAGTTATAAATGCTTGAACTCCAACTTGGGTTTGACCTTTTTTATTTATAATATGTAGAAACATTAAACTTTCATTGTATGAAATACCATAATTCTTTAACTTATCTTTTGCTAAAGTTATATCAATCCAGTGAAACTTTTTTTCTAAATCTCTTTTTTTATAATAGTTAATTTCTTTTGAGCAGAGGTTGCATTTTCCATCAAAAAAAACAGTTATTTTATTCATACAATTACATGTAATCTTCATTATGAAAATATAAAGTCTTTCTATTAGAAAATTAAATATATATATTTAACTAAGCTAAGTTTTAACTAGAATATAAAACTTTTCTATTTACTCTGCTTTTTAAAAGTGTCTTATATTAAAAAAATTAACTATTGGGAGAAGTTAATATGAATGAAAAAAATAATTGTGGATGTGGTCGGTCACCAACAGGCAAGTGTATTGGTTGGCATAATTTAACTGACCAAGAATACAAACAAAAATTAGCTGACTATGAGAAAAAAAAAAAGTAAATTTATTTAGTCTTTTTAGAATGAAAGTTTAGAGGAAAGTTTTATTTCTGATTTTTTTATATCTAATGCAAGAGCAGCATTTTTTAGTCCACGAGATATTGCTTGACTTTGAAATAAAGAACTTTTCTCTAAAATAATTAATTTAAGAACATCTTTTTTTTTCTTTATTTTACATAAACCTAGATTTTTTTCTGAAACACTTCCGGTGATGTGGTGAGCTAATCTGAGGATTTGTCCAATAAATTTACACCTCATCCTCACATTTTTATCTACTGTATTATAATATTTTTCGATTAAATCATCTTTCAGGGCATTAGAGTGCCTAAAATACATAATTATAGATAGTTCTATCCTTTCTGTTCTTGTGATGCCATAAAATGGATACCATAAAATTCTCTCCATTGCATATAATCTTCTATGTTCAGGATGTACATCCCAAGCAATATTAGAAATCCAACAAGCCGAAAGCAAAAGTTGATTATTGAACTCCAAAAAGTCGCTGCATTGAAGAATCCAACTGTATAAATGTTTAACCATATTACTAGATATAGTTTTATTTGCTAACCTTTGAATTTGAAAAATGAATGTATTTCTTTCATTTTTTAAATTATTTATTACTCTTTCTTTTATTTTAAGCTGTTGTAAAATAAATCCTTCTCTTATGCCAGAGCTAGAAAAATGTATTTCTTTAAAACTATAAAACTCAATCAATTTTTCTAAAACATTCAGTGCATAGGGCAGAGATTCTCTTCTACTCTTGGTTATTTTATTTAAAATTTCCGGATTAAATTTATTCTCATAAAAGACGGCTTTTTTAATTACTTTATCTATATCCTTTGCAGGTATTACATAATCTTGAATAATTTTTATATTTTTTTCTGTTAAGTACATATGAAGTTTTGCAAGTGCTCTAAATGAACCTCCAACCGCATAAAATTTTTCGCATTCTTTTATTTTATTTTTATTAAGATTTTCCTTAATGAATTTGTATACAGTTTTATCAAAATAAATTCCTTTCTGATTTAAAAATGTATGACCTATTTTAAGAGAATTTATAAAATTAATATTTTCTCCACCAACAACTTCAGTTAACTCAAGACTTCCTCCGCCAAGATCACCAACAATCCCTTCTACGTTTTTATGACTATAGATTACTCCTAGAGCCGCAAGTTCTCCTTCTTCTTTTTCAGATAAAAGAGTAACCTTTATTTTAAATTTATTGAAAATGCATCGAAGAAAGTAATCCCTATTATCAGCAATTCTTACAGCAGCAGTAGCTAAAATAATAATTTTTTCGTTTGAAACAGAATTAGCTATACTTGTAAATCTCTCCAAAACATTGATTACATTATCTATATCTGAATTACCTAATTTTCCTTTTTTAGAAACAACCTTACCTAAATTACATATGACCTTTTCATTAAACAAAGTCCTAGACGCTAATGATAATGAATCATAGATGACCAATCTTATTGAAAAAGAACCAATATCAATTAATGAAAATGGCTTGTTTTTTGAATTATTGGTTCTGTACACTGAATCAAATTAGGGTTATGTTTCTTATTTTTTTTGGATTATTTAACATCTAAGTTATTAATAGTTATGGCTCTAATTCTGAATCCCAATAAAGAAAATCACTCCAGCTTTCGTGAAGAAAATTTGGTGGATATAATCTGCCAATTTCCTTAAGTTCAAAGTTATTAGGAACAAATGGTTCCTGATATAATTTAATTCCAAGTTTTTTTAGGCTTTTACTTCCTTTATTTGTATTACAAACTCTACAAGAAGTAACAACATTTTCCCATTCAGTTTTTCCACCTTTTGATTTTGGAATAACATGATCAAATGTTAATTCTTCTGTTCTTGCAATTTTACAACAATACTGGCAAGTAAATTTGTCTCGTAAAAAAACATTAAATCGAGTAAAAGCTGCTTTTGAGGGTAAAGGTACATAATCTTTTAATGAGATTACGCTTGGTAATCTAAATTTTATTGAGGGTGAATGAATAACTTCACTATATTCTGAGACAACATTAACTCTGTCTAAAAATACAGCTTTAACAGCATTTTGCCAAGACCAAGTTGAAAGAGGAAAATAACTTAGCGGTTGGAAATCAGCGTTTAGAACTAGAGCTGGGCAACTGTTTTCTTTTATCAAAAATTTTCCTTTAACAAATAATAATATATTTATATTGGAATTATATGCTAAAATTAAAGTTTAAAAACTTTTTTTATAAATTCTTTTCCTTGATCTAAGCCATTCTCATCAATACCATGTCCAAGATTATTTTGAATTAAAAGAGTTACTTCAAAACCAAGTTCAGAAAGTCTCTTTGCTGCAATTTCAGAAGCATCTGAATTTATAACTTCATCATTTTTTCCATGATATAGGAATACTGGAAATTTAGACTTAACTTCATTTGTAAAATTTTTATTCTCAAATAAATATCCAGAATAACCAATAATACCAGCGCAGGAATGCTTTTTTTTATTCAAGTGATAAAGAGACATTATAGTTCCTTGTGAGAAACCAACTATTAATAAATCTTTACTTTCTAATTTATGTTTTCCTAAAACTTCAT
>NZFI01000023.1:0-8793 GCA_002690595.1 Rickettsiales bacterium | reverse complement strand
GGATGGAGGAAAAAATAGTCAAATCAATTGCTAATCTATAGTTTTGCCTCAAGCTTTGGAAGTACATCAAATAGATCTCCAACCAAGCCATAATCAGCAAACTTAAATATAGGAGCTTCCTCATCTTTATTAATGGCTACTATTATTTTCAAATCTTTTATTCCTGCAATGTGTTGAATAGCTCCAGAGATTCCTATTGCAACATATAGATCAGGAGCAACTATTTTCCCAGTTTGACCAACTTGCCAATCATTAGGAACAAATCCAGCATCAACTGCAGCTCTGCTTGCACCAACAGCTGCTCCTAATTTATCAGCAATCGATTCTATCATTTTAAAGTTCTCACCATTTTGCATGCCTCTACCACCAGAAATCACTATTTTTGCAGAGGTTAATTCAGGTCTATCTGAATCAGACAGTTCATGTTCAAAAAATTCAACCTTTTTTTCTAATTTAATTTTAGATTCACACTTCTCAACTTCAGCATTACCTCCCTGCTCTGAAGCTTCAAAACAAGTACTCCTTATAGTTAAAACTTTAAGCTCATCAAGAGACTTAACTTTTAATATTGCATTGCCTGCATAAATTGGTCTTTCAAAAGTTTCATGATCAATTACTTTCGTAACATCAGAAATTTGTTGAACATCTAATAAAGCAGCAATTCTAGGTAAAAGATTTTTACCAAAGGTAGTTGATGGAGCTAATATATGCGAATATTTATTTTTATTAATAAATTCTATTATTTGTGGAGTTATATCTTCAACAACCTGATGTTGAAATTTACCTTCATCAAAATAACTAACTTTTTTTACCCCCGATATTTTTTTTACAGAATCAATTGCTGAGGTGCAATTTGATCCCAAAATTAGAATTTCAATATCATCACCTATCTTTTTTGCTGCAGTGATTGAACTTAAAGTGCTAGACTTAATTTCGCTGTTATCATGTTCTGCTATTACTAATATTTTCATTTTATAAAACCCTTGCTTCGTTTTTAAGTTTTTCCATTAAATCATCTAGATCCTTAACCATTATCCCTGCTTTTCTTGCAGGAGGATCGTTTACTTCAAGAACTGAAAGCCTTTTACTCACATCCAGTTCTAAGGTTGAAATTTCAATTTTTTCAATATTTTTTTGTCGTGCTTTCATAATATTTGGTAAAGATGCATATCTTGGCTCATTTAATCTCAAATCAGTAGTAATAATCGATGGTAAATTAACCTTTAAAGTTTCTAGTCCTCCATCTATTTCCCTAGTTACTTTCAATATATTTCCCTCTTTTTTAACTTTTGATGCAAAAGTTGCCTGCGAGAATCCTGTTAATGCTGCCAACATTTGACCGGTTTGATTTGAGTCATCATCTATTGCTTGTTTTCCCATCAATATTAAATCTGGTTTTTCTTTTTCAACAATTTTTACAAGGATTTTTGCTATACCCAATGGTTCTATATCATCTTCAGCAATTATATGAATTCCTCTGTCTCCACCCATTGCTAAACCTGAACGAATAGTTTCTTGGCATGGTTCAGAACCAATAGAGACAATAACTACTTCTTCTGCTTGATTGCTTTCCTTTAATTTCGATGCCTCTTCAACAGCTATTTCATCAAAAGGATTCATTGACATTTTAACATTTTCTTTTTCTACCCCCGTTTTATCAGCTTTAACTCTCACTTTAACATTGTAATCAATTACTCTTTTCACACACACTAATATTTTCATTTCTTACTTTCCTTTCTGAAATTTTCCAGGTTCCCAAAGCACATCTCCACTCATCTTATTTTCAAATCTTGAGGCTACAAAAAGGAGATCCGACAATCTATTCATATACTGAAAAACAAATTCATTCACCTTTTCAACTTCATTTAATTTAGAAAGCTCTCTTTCAGCTCTTCTTGCAACACATCTTGCTAAATGTAGAAAAGCAGATGGAATGCTCCCCCCAGGGAGGATAAATGACTTAAGATCGTCAAGTTCTGAATTTATTGAATCTATCATATTTTCTAAATATTTAACTTGCTCATTACACAATTTTAATTTTTTTTTATTTGAATTTTCAGGCATACAAAGATCTGCACCAATATCAAATAGATCATTTTGAACTATCTGTAATATACCTTTTACTTTTGTTTTACAATATATTATAGACACTCCTATTAAAGAATTTACCTCGTCAATTTCTCCGTATGCTCTAACTCTTATATGGTGTTTCTTTACTCTATCTCCATTTCCAAGGGAAGTTAATCCTTGATCTCCTCCCTTGGTATAAATTTTATCTAGTTTTACCATTAATGGAGCTAACCGACTATTTGATCTCTTACATAGAGGGAAATTACTATTATTAATATAGCAACGGTTTGAAAATAAACTCTGTACTTCATAAATTTATTTATATTATCTTTAGAATCATCATCAGACCTTGCCGTAATTATTAATCCAGTTATTAAAGTCGCAAAAGTTACAAAAATTGCAAAAATAATTAAGATATTTAAAAAAATAATCATACTTTTTATTTTGCCAATAAACCTTTAACAACTATCTGAGCTTGAATTTCTGCTGCACCCTCAAAAATATTCAAGATTCTAGAATCACAAATCACTCTACTAATTGGGTATTCTAGAGCATACCCATTTCCCCCATGAATTTGCAAAGCACTATCGGAATTACTCCAAGCTACTCTTGCTGCTAATAGCTTAGCCATACCCGCCTCAATATCACATCTAATATCGTTGTCTTTTTCTCTAGCAGAAAAAAGAGTTATTTGTCTAGAAATTGTGGTTTCTACAGCCATCCAAGCAAGTTTCATTGAAATTCTAGGAAATTTTAATATTTGTTTTCCAAATTGGGATCTATCTTTAGCATATTGCAATCCTAATTCTAATGCTGATTGAGCCACACCAACCGCTCTGGCTGCTGTTTGAATTCTAGCTGATTCAAAGGTTTCCATAAGTTGTTTAAATCCATGACCTTCTTTTTCTCCAAGTAAATCTTTTTTTGACACCTTAATATTATCAAAAGCTATTTCGTACTCTTTCATACCTCTATAACCTAAAACCTCAATCTCGCTTCCAGAAAGTCCATCCATCGGGAAAGGGTTTTCACAATTTCCTCTTGGTTTTTCTACTAAAAACATACTTAGTCCTTTATACCCTTTCTCTTCACTACTAGTTCGTGCTAAAACTGTCATTAAATCTGATCTTGCACCATGAGTTATCCATGTTTTATTACCATTTATGATGTATTCATCTCCATCTAATTTAGCTCTAGTTCCCAGACTACCTAAATCAGAACCGGTGTTTGGTTCAGTGAATACAGCTGTAGTTAGAATCTCTCCTGAAGCTATCTTCGGCAGATATTTACTTTTTTGCTCATCTGTTCCACCTAATCTAATTAATTCTCCAGCTATCTCGGCTCTTGTTCCCAAAGATCCTGCAGCTAAAAAGCCTCTAGATAGTTCCTCAGTTACTACACACATAGCAGTTTTACCCATTCCTAAACCGCCATGCTCTTCTGGGATAGCTATACTGAATACACCTAATTCAGCCATTTCTTTGAGAGTTTCATTAGGAATTAACTCATCTTTTAAATGCCATTCATGAGCTGAAGGAATAATCTTTTCATCAGTAAACTTTTTAAATTGGTCTTGAATCATTTCAAGGGTTTCATCAAATAAACCCAAGCTTGGAAATTGACCTTTATCCAAATTATCAACAATCATAACTCTTAATTCTTCCGAAAGACCAAAATCTAATACTTCTTTAATTTCAGGAGAATCAAAAAATTGATATTTCTCTTTTGGGACATTAAAGTCAATAATAGGTCTTATAATTTCAGATTGACTCATCATTATTCCATCTCTCATCTGCAAAGAATACTCGGAAAAACCGTATGCTAGGATCAGTTTGTCAACAACTGAAGACTTTTGTGAATTTTGAAGATTTTTATACCATTCCAATGTTTTTTCTAGAGATACTCTGTAAGTTTCAAACCAAGCAAATCCATGACATACAAACTGGTTTTTTTCAACAAGTTTAGAATTTAACCTGTCATCTGAATAACAAATTTCGATAAGATTTTTTTTTATAAAATCACTTATTTCTGCAAAATTTTTTAAAATTTTTTCATATGCAATCAGATTAAAATCCGAATTAACTGTTTTTTCTAATTTTGACTCTAATATTGATGAACTATCCATTTTACCTCCATTTAATAATATCTATTTAATGTATCTTAATCAATCTTCAATCAAGAATGATCATTTTAAATCATTTAAATTTTTCATTCCTTTTTTGTATGCTTGAACCAAAACTGCCATATTACCAGGCTGATGCTTATTTTCCATCATTTTAGTATGTGCCTTTGCTATATCTTTCCATTCAAAACATTCAGACATTAAAGGATCTATTTGTTTATTAATAACCATCTTATTAGCCTCATTGGCCTGGAAAAGATTAGCAAAATGACTACCTTGAATTCTTTTCTGCCTCATCCAGACAAACCTTGCATCCATTGTCAGGTTATACCCAGAAGTTCCGGCACATATTACAACCATTCCACCCCTTTTAACTAAATAACATGAAACTGGAAAAGTTGATTCTCCAGGATGTTCAAAAACTATATCAACATCGTTCTTTTCTGTAAAATTCCAGATATCTTTTCCTAAAACTCTACATCTTTTAATGTAATCAATATAACCCTTTTGATCATTGACATCTGGCAATTTTCCAAAACAATCATATTTTTTTCTATTAAGGACACCCTTAGCTCCAAGACCCTTAACAAAATCAATTTTATCATCATTTGAAACCACACCTATTGCATTTGCTCCAACTGCACTACAAAGCTGAACAGCCATACTTCCAATTCCCCCTGAAGCTCCCCAAACTAATACATTCATGCCGGGTTTAATTGTATGAGGTGAATGTCCAAATAACATTCGATATGAAGTAGCCAAGGTTAGGGTATAACAGCCACTTTCTTCCCAAGATAAATGAATGGGTTTTTTTAATAATTGTCTATCTTGAACTGTTGTAAACTGTGCAAATGAACCATCTGCTGTTTCATAACCCCAAATCTTTTGTGATTTAGAAAACATTGGTTCCCCACCATTACATTCTTCATCATCGTTATCATCACGATTACAATGAATAATAACTTCATCTCCGACTTTCCACCTTTTTACGTTTTCACCAATTGCCCAAACTACTCCAGATGCATCTGAACCTCCAATATGATAATCTTTTTTACTCACATCCATGACTGAAACTGGCTTACCTTGTGAAGCCCATACATTATTATAGTTTACTCCGGCAGCCATAACCATAACCATAACTTCATTAGCACTAGGTTTTATAACTGGCATTTCTTCAATTTGCATTGCTTGTTCAGGAAGACCTTCTCTATCTTTTCTAATTACCCATGCATACATTTTGTCGGGAATTACACCTATTGGCGGAATTTCTCCTATGTCGTATATCTTTTTTATTGTCATTTAATTAAATTTTAAGTTAGTATTTTTAGTTTAAAAAATAAAATTTTATATCATTGTTGTTAAAAAAAACATAATTTTATTGTTCAATTTCTAAATAAATACTATTTTTTGATATAAATTAAAATAATGAAAAAAATAAAAGATAAAACTTGGGTTATAAGAACTTATGCAGGACACTCTACTGCAAAAGCTTCAAACAAACTTTACCGTGAAAATCTTAGCAAAGGTCAAACAGGCCTATCAGTTGCCTTTGATTTGCCAACTCAAACTAGTTACGATTCAGACTATATTCTTTCAAAAGGAGAAGTTGGAAAAGTAGGAGTGCCAGTCAGTCATATTGGAAATATGATGACGTTGTTTGATAAAATTCCACTAAATAAAATGAATACTTCAATGACAATTAATGCACCAGCAGCTTGGTTGCTGGCACTATATATTGCAACAGCAGAAAAACAAGGCGCTTCAAGAAAAGAACTTTCTGGTACAACTCAAAACGACATTACTAAAGAATATTTATCAAGAGGCACATATATTTTTCCTCCAGAACCAAGTTTGAAGCTTACTACTGATATAATTAAGTTTACAACTTCCGAAATACCAAAGTGGAACCCAATGAATGTTTGTTCATATCATTTACAGGAAGCAGGTGCAACGCCTGAACAAGAACTCTCATTTGCTTTAGCAACAGCAATAGGAATATTAGAATTTCTTAAAGGTTCAAAAAAAATACCTCATGAATTATTTGAACAGACGGTTGGAAGAATAAGTTTCTTTGTTAACTCTGGAATGAAATTAATTACTGAGACTTCTAAAATGATTGCCTTTACTGAGTTGTGGGAAGAAATTTGTAAAAAACGTTTTAAAATCAAAAATCCTAAATTTGCAAGATTTAGATATGGAATGCAAGTGAACTCTTTAGGACTAACCGAGTCTCAGCCTGAAAATAATGTTTACAGAATTTTAATACAAATGTTACCAGTTGTTATGGCTAAAAACTCAAGAGCGAGAGCTGTTCAATTACCAGCTTGGAACGAAGCTTTAGGGCTTCCAAGACCTTGGGATCAACAGTGGAGTCTAAGACTTCAACAAATTATGGCCTATGAAACAGA
This sequence comes from Rickettsiales bacterium, assembly GCA_002690595.1. GTDB lineage: Bacteria > Pseudomonadota > Alphaproteobacteria > Methylaequorales > Methylaequoraceae. The sequence continues at coordinate 2,193 of NZFI01000023.1, read as the reverse complement.
TTTATTAGAATTTGGTGATGTATTCGAAGGTTCGAAAGAGATTAGAAAAAAAGTTAATGAATTGAAAAAGGAAGCAAAATCAGAACTTAAAGAAATTGATAAATTGGGTGGATTACAATTTGCAATTGAGAGTGGCTATATGAAAAAGAAATTAGTTATGTCTCAAACTATTAGACAAAAAAGTATTGAGTTGGGAGAACAAAAAGTTGTTGGTGTTAACTGTTTCACTGAGGGTGTAAAATCACCTTTAATGGAATCCGACGACGGAGGCTTCATGAAAGTTGATCAAATGGCCGAAAAAAACCAAATAGAAAATGTAAAAAAATGGAAATCAAAAAGAAATCAAAAGGAAATATCAGAACTGCTAATTAAACTTTCAGAAACTGCAAAAGAAAATCGTAATATAATGGATATATCTATTAAATGCGCTCATGCTGGAGTTACAACTGGAGAGTGGGGTAAAGTTATGAGGGAAGTATATGGAGAATATAGGGCTCCAACAGGCATTGTATCTTCTAATATTAATTTAAAAAGTGAAACTAGAAATGAAATAAAAAAAATACAAGAAAAAGTTAATCAAATTACAAAAAAAATTGGTAGAAGACCGAAAATGCTTGTAGGGAAACCTGGTCTAGATGGACATTCAAATGGTGCAGAACAAATTGCTGTAAGAGCTCGAGATGTAGGGTTTGAAGTTGTTTATGACGGAATTAGATCTACTCCGGAACAACTTTCTAACACATGTCTGGAGGAAGGAATTCATATTATTGGTCTATCTATTTTATCTGGTTCACATTTATACTTAGTGAAACAAATGATAAGTTTGATGAAAAAAACTGGTCTTAATAAAATTCCAATAGTTGTAGGAGGAATAATACCTCCTGCAGATGAAAAAAAACTCTTAAAATTAGGAGTTAAATCCGTATTCACCCCTAAAAACTTTCAAATTGAATACATAATGGAAGAAATTGTTAGAATAGTAGAAAAATCTTATGTATGAAAAAAGATTTATATTCAGAAATAATTATTCAATCATTAAAAAAGCTTAATGACTATAGTATAGAACAATTTCATCCAATCTATTATGAAAAAAAAAAGATCGGTTGGATTAATGAAAGAAACCTTTTTCTTCTTAAAAATAACTTTTCTGACTTCTGTAAAAAAAAGTTAATTATAGAAGATATATTTAAAAGTAGAATAAATATATTTGATGAAGTTTTTGATTTTCTCATAAAAAGAGGGGAGATAAAACATCTAATAAGAGAAAAATGTCCTGTATTCAATTCAGAGTCTCTAAAGCCAAAAATTCAATTCTCAAAGGAAGAATTTTTTGGGAAGGAGGCAATATTTAATGTCGAAAGAAATATTTTAACTTTTTTCGGATTCCCAGCATACGGCGTACATTGTAATGGTTGGATTAAAGAAAAGGATAAATATTTTATGATATTGGGTAAGAGATCAGGCTGCTTAAAAAGTTTTCCAGGTTACTATGATAATCTAATAGGTGGAGGACAGCCTTCAAACCTTTCGTTATTGAAAAATTTATTTAAAGAAGCTTTTGAAGAAACTGGTTTATCAGAAAAGATTATGCGAAGGTCAACTTTTTCATCAATAATTAAGTATTTGCATATTTTTAATGGAAAATTACACTCCTCAGTTATTGCCGTATATAATTTAGAAATCACTGAGGATTTAATTTTGCAAAATCAAGATGGAGAAATAAGCGGTTTTGAGAAGCTAGAAGTATCAGAAATATTTAAGCTTCTTGAAAATAAACTATTAAAACCAAATTGTATTATCCCAATCGTAGACTTCATGTTAAAAAGAATGAGTTTTATTTTTAGCTCGAATTCCAGAGATAAAATAAATAAAATTCTATATAAAGCATAGTTTTTATGAAAGAAAAAAAAAGTATTAATGGACCTAGTATTGAGCCAATCTCAGGAAAAATTGAAAAAATAGTAATATTTTTGCATGGATATGGTTCAAATGGAGAAGATTTGATTACAATTGGTTCAAGGTGGTCACAGGAAATTCCTAATACAATATTTTATTCTCCTAATGCCCCATTTTTGTGCCCAGCTTCTCCAGAAGGTTTTGAATGGTTTAAACTTTTTGAAAGAACTGAAGAAGAAATCAAAAAAGGACTAGAGGAAGCTGGTCCGTATCTTTATAATTTTATAAATGAAGTTT
>NZFI01000022.1:0-7947 GCA_002690595.1 Rickettsiales bacterium | reverse complement strand
TTTTATTAAAAAAAATTATTCCTGTCTTATTTGTTATATTATGAAAAATAGAAGTCGATGATTCGTTGAAAGGATCAAAAAAAAACCATTCTTTTATAATAATTTTCACTGTAATACCCATGAGTAAAGTTCTTTCAAATTATAACAAATTAGTTAATGAGCTAAACGAAATAGAAAAAAAATTTTTATCTTCCAAAAAAAAAATTAATTTAATTGCTGTTTCAAAAACTTTTTCTGATTCACACATTTTACCAATATTAAAGTCAGGCCATAAGTTTTTTGGAGAGAATAAAGTTCAAGAAGCAATAAAGAAATGGAAGCCATTAAAACAAAAATATCCAAATGTTGAATTACATTTAATTGGACCTTTGCAATCTAATAAAGTTAACCAAGCACTAGATATATTTGATTGTATACAAACTCTAGATAGAGAAAAAATAGTAAAGAAGATTAAGGACTATACTTTAAAAGAAACTAAACTAAGAAAAAATTATAAGTTTATGATTCAAGTTAATATTGGAAACGAATTACAAAAATCTGGTATTCCAAGGGAAATAACTGAAAGTTTTGTTGATTGGTGCAGAAATGATATTGGTTTAAATATAAATGGATTAATGTGTATTCCGCCAATTTATGAAGATCCAATAGAATACTTTAAGCTTTTAAGTGAATTAGCTAAGAAATGTAATTTACAAAATTTAAGTATGGGCATGAGCTCTGATTTTAGGCAAGCTATAGAAAATGGTTCTAATTATATTCGAGTAGGATCAGGTATCTTTGGTCCAAGAAAATAACTATCTAATTACTATTTTACTGCTTGGGCTTAAAATTTTTACTAAATCTATTAGTGTATCTTTTTTTAATGCTATGCAACCTTCTGTAAATTTCTTTTTGGTATCGCTACAATGTAAAAAAATTGCGCTACCTTTATATTTTTTTATACCATTTTCATTATAATTTATTGGAACAATTATGTCATACAAACTATCTTTTCGATATAGTTTTTCATGAATAAATTTATATGGTGTTCTAACTATTTTATTATAATTTGGATCTTTGGAATCAGAAGACCAACCGAAATTTTTATTTAATTTAATACATTTTAAAGATGTCTTTGGTTTTTCAATTTTATCTTGTCTATAATACATTGAATTAAATGAGAAAATTCCTCTAGGAGTTATACCATCGCCTTCTCTTTTTTTAATTCCAATCCCAGAAAAACCAACTAAACATTTTGTTTTTTTATTACTAAAGAATAATTTTGCTGTATATTTGTTAGTATCTGTAATTACAATTATTTTAGTCATTTATTAAGTTGAGTAAATTATATACAATTTCAATTATAGCAAATAAATCTATAAATTTTATAGATCTTCAAAACATTGTATCAAACAAACTTAAAAAAAAGATAAATCTTTTCCAATCAATTGAACAGGTTAAAATAAAAGAAAAACATTTAAATATTTTTATAGTTGATCTATCAAATAACATAGTTGAAAAGGAATTAAAGAATCTTTCAAAAAGTTTTATAGAAAAATCATTTTTTTTTGTATTATGTGAAAAGAAAAAGAAACTAAGTATTGAAAAAAATTTTGTATTTATTGAGGTGCCCTTTAAGATTGATTATCTTTTATCCAGAATAGAGGTATGTATTAAAAATTTTACTAGTTTCTCATTACCAAAAATTGGTAATTATTTATATTCTCATGTGGAATCTTCTTTGACAATTAGAACTAAAAAAGTCTTCATAGATTTGACTGATATGGAGAATAATTTTTTGAATTTTTTACTAAAACAAAATAAGCCTGTAGAAAAAAAAGTTATTTTAAAAGAAGTTTGGGGACATCAAAAAGTTTTAGAAACCCATACACTAGAATCTTTAGTTTATAGATTAAGAAATAAAATGGAAAAGGATCCAAAAAATCCATCTATATTAATTTCTGTTGGAAATAAATACTGTATTTCAAGTTAGTTTAAATTTTTAAATCAATAATTAATGGCACATGGTCAGAAGGTTTTTTCCATTCTCTTGTATAGGATAAAATTTGAGCATTACTAGTTTTTTTAAAGAGATCTTTTGTAGTCCAAATATAATCTAGCCTTCTCCCTCTATTATTAACTTTAAAATTCGGAGATCTATAGCTCCACCAAGTAAAGATATTATTTGGCGGATTGTTAAATTTTCTAATTACATCTATGAAATTGCCAGACTTAAGAAAGTTATATAACTTTTTTCTTTCTATTTCTGTATGACTAACAACATTACACAGATTCTTGTGTGACCAAACATCATCTTTAAACATTGCAACATTAAAGTCACCACAAATAATAGTTTATGTATGTTTATTTTTTTTTATCCATGAGGTTAACTCATCAAGAAAATCAATTTTATGTTTAAATTTAGGATTTCTCTTTTGATCTGGTTCATCGCCTCCAGCCGGAACATATAAAGAATGAACATTAATTCCATTTACTTTAATTTGGATATGCCGTGAATCATTTTTAGAACACCAGTTGATGCATTTAACTTCAGTTGCTTTATTTTTTGAAAGTATGCAAACACCGTTGTATCCAGGCATCCCATTTGTATAATTAAATTCATAACCCATACTTTGAATTTCTTTTTTAGGAAAAGATAAATTAGTAACTTTTGTTTCTTGAAGACATACAATTTCAGGATTGATATTTTTAAGTATATCTTTTAAATGATTAATCCTTGCTCTGATTGAGTTTACATTCCAGGTTAATAACTTAATTTTCTTATCCTTTTATAATTATTCTTTTCGTCCAAATGGAATTTTTCTGGGATCTATTATTCTAAAAAAATTATTATCTAGTTTTTTATTTATAAAAACATCCGAAAGAAAAATTTCAGTTTTAGAACCATTTATTTCATTTATTATCCATTTTTTAATTTGCATTGGACGGTGTTCAAAAATAAATGTAATACTACCTAATTCTTTATCTTTTTTGCTTGTTATTTCAACTTCAATGATATTATTTGCTTCTTTATAATTAATTATTTGGTAATCTTTTAAAGAAAAGTCATTTGATAGTAAAACTTTGATAGGTATTTGATTAAGACTATATAAATTTATGCTTGAACTTTTTTTATTTATTAGAGCAACTTTTATCCCATCACTTATTATAAGATTAGAGATTGGTTTATTATATTCTATCCTCATCTTTCCAGGGCGCTTTATTTTAATATTACCAGTGGTGGGATTTCCATTATTGTCTAATTGAATAAAATTTGCTGAAATAGTTTTAAAATTGTTTAAAAAATTAGAGATTTTATCAATATTTTTATCACTACTTTTAAAACTTATTAAAAAAAAAATAATAGGTAATATTAATAGTAAACTTTTATTACGTATCCTTTCCAACAAGAACCTCCCTTCTTCCAACATGATTTGCAGGACTCACAATACCCTCTGTCTCCATTTGTTCTATTATTCTTGCTGCACGATTATAACCTATCTGTAAATGTCTTTGAATAAAGCTTGTAGATGCTTTTTTTTCTCTGCAAACAATAGCTACAGCTTGATTATAAAGTTCATCATTTTTATCTAGTTGTAAACCAAAAAGATTTTCATTTTCTTCTTCATCGGTAACAGAATCTAAATATTCTGGCTCACCTTGTTCTTTTAAATGCTTTACTACTGATTCAACTTCATGTGTTTTAACAAAAGGGCCATGCACTCTAAGAAGTCTTTTTCCAACCATAGTTATAAGTAGATCTCCTTTGCCTAGAAGTTGTTCCCCTCCTTGTTCACCTAAAATCGTTCTACTATCTATCTTTGAAGTGACTTGATAGCTTATTCTAGTCGGAAAATTTGATTTAATCGTCCCTGTTATAACATCAACTGAAGGTCTTTGGGTGGCAACAATTAAATGTATACCAGCAGCCCTTGCCATTTGAGATAATCTTTGAATGGCAGCTTCAATTTCTCTGCCAGCAGTAATCATGAGGTCAGCTAATTCATCTACTACTACTACTATTTTAGGGAAAATTCTTAAATCAAGTGGTTTCTTTTCTATAACTGGTTTTCCTGTTTCTTGATCAAAACCCACCTGAACTTCTTTTTGAATGACTTCACCTTTATCTATAATTTTTCTTACCCTTTCGTTAAAAGCTTCAATTTCTCTAACACCTAACTGAGACATTAGTTGATATCTATTTTCCATTTCTTTTACAGTCCATTTTAGGGCCGTTACAGCTTTTTTAGGATCAGTTACAACTTCTGTTAGCAAGTGAGGAATATCTTGATAAATTGAAAGTTCTAACATTTTTGGATCAATCAAAATTAATCTACAATCTTCTGGAGTAGAGTTATATAAAAGTGATAAGATCATTGCATTTATTCCCACAGATTTTCCTGAACCAGTTGTTCCTGCAACAAGCAAATGAGGCATTTTAGAAAGATCTACTATCACGGGTTTTCCAAGAATATCTTTACCAAGAACTAAAGGAAGTGAATGACCAGTATTACCAAAAATTTCATTATCTAAAAGTTCTCTCAAAAAAACCGTTTCTCTTTGTTTGTTAGGAATTTCTATACCAATTGCGTCTCTTCCAGGTATGGCTGAAATTCTGGTTGAAATTGCACTCATAGAACGGGCTATATCATCTGATAAACCAATAACTGCAGATGTTTTTGTTCCCGGTGCAGGATTTAACTCGTATAAAGTTACTATTGGACCCTGCTTAACCGACGTTATATTCCCATGAATATTAAAATCACTTAAAACGCCTGCTAACATAACAGTATTTTTTTTAGTACTTTTAGAATTTTCTGATTCAAAATTATTTTGGTTTACAGGTTTTTCTAAGTAGTCAAGTACTGGAAATTTATAATTTTCATTTATTAATCTTATTTTCTTTCTTAATTTTACTTTTTTGAGGGTTTTTTTTCCAGAACCACTGACATTATTTTTTATATTAAAGATATAAAAAAAGAAAAAAAAAGGAGCCTTAATTATTAATTTAAGAAATCTAAAAAAGCTCCCCCACTCATAAATTTTCAAATCTAAAGTTATGAAAAAGAAAAGAATTGTTGTGAAGAGACTTGCAAAATAAATGATTTTTTTTGGAATGTCTGTAAAAAAATGAACAAATATCTGATTTAAACCATTGCCTACAAATCCCTCAATTTCATGAGGAGTGAATGAAAGTACTTCGATTTTAAAAAATGAAAAGAACAAACATGAAGAGAGAACTAATAAAGGAAATAAACAAATTGACAACCAACTCATAAGTAATCTTCTTCTAAAAATATTTAAAGACCATACGGCAGTAACTAATGGAATAACAAAACAGCTTATACCAAATGCTAAAAACAGAGCATCAGAGAGATATGATCCAAAATAACCAAGAATATTACTTGTTTTTTCTAAAGATGAGTCATATTTAAAAAAGGAATTATCATTTATGTTATAAGTTACTAAGCTTAAAAAAATTAATATACTTATGGAAAATAAAAAAAATATTATAAATATGAGTTTAAAACTTAATTCTTTTTTTTTACTATCAACCATTAATATATTCCTAATAATTAAAACTTTATTTTAAAAATTAACATATTTATGAAAAAAAAAAATTATGATTATGATATTATTGTTATTGGAGCAGGATTTATTGGTCTTATAGCCTCCTTAATGCTTAGTGAAAATTCTCTAAATGTTTGTTTAATTGAAAAAAGAGATTTAAAAAGTAATAACAAACCAGGAAATTTAGAAGATAAAAGGACTACTGCTATTTCTCAAGGTACAAAAAGAATTCTTGATGAGTTGGCAGTCTGGGATTTTTTAGTAAAAGATTCACAAGCAATTAATAAAATTGAAGTATCAGAAAATATTAGCGGCGGAAATCTTGAATTTGATCCGCATAGTCTTGATGAAGGCGATTTAGGCTACATAGTTAGGAACAAAGACTTAAGATCAATTTTATTAAAAAAAGTATTAAATAGTAAAATTATAAATATAAAAGATAAAACGGAAGTAAAAAAAATTAATTTAGGTTCCTATATAAACTGTGACAAAGCATTTATTGAAACTAAAGATTCAATTATTACCGCTAATTTAATAATTGGGGCTGACGGACGTTATTCAAAAACTAGATATTTGTCTAATATGAAATACTATAATTATAATTATCGACAAAATTCATATATATTTAATATAGATCATGTTAAAAATCACAATGGTGTTGCTTTGGAAAGGTTTTTTCCTGAAGGACCCCTTGCAATTTTACCAATGAAAAAAAAACAAAGTAATTTCTTTCAATCATCAGTAGTGTGGACATTAGACAGCAGTTTAGGAGATTTTTCTAAACTTTCATTGACTAATTTTAGAACTGAATTTAAAAAAAGATATCAAAATTTTTTTGGCGCAGTAAAGCAAATTTCAATACCTGTAAAATATCCATTAAATGTATCTTATGTATTTGAATGTTATAAACATAGATTGGTATTAATTGGTGATGCCGCTCAAGCTATTCATCCTATTGCAGGTCAGGGTTTTAATTTGGGAGTAAGAGATTGTAAAGAGCTTTCTATAGTTCTAAATAACTCTAAATTAAGTGGACTTGACATTGGTTTAGATGAAACCTTAGGAGAATATTCTAAAAAAAGATGGATTGATAAAAAGATTTTTATTGAATCGACTCATAGGCTAAATTTTATTTTTTCTAATGACAACCCAATTATAAGATTTACAAGATCAAATGGCTTGCGTTTGATTCAAAAATCAAGATTTTTAAAAAAACAATTTATGTTACTTGCGATGGGTTTAAGAAATATCAAGATAACCTAGATATTTCAATTATATATTCCCAACTATAAATTCCTGTGTCATGGCCGTCATCAAATATAAACCTTAAAGCATAATTGCCAACTTTTTCAATCTTTGAAATTCCTACCCCTTTAAATCTTTTTACGTCTGGGTTTTTTGCATGATTTTTGTTTTCTGCTGAAGGGCTGCAAGCTCTAATGAATTCAGCATTTAAAACTAAACATTGACCATTTTCATAATAAAATTGAACTTTTTTATTTTTAATTAATTTTACTGAATCTGGAATCATACAACAAATTTATTCATTGATTAATAATATCGGTAGTCCATCTTTTATCGGATAAGTATATTTTTTATTTTTTGAAACTAAGATGTTTCTTTTTTTATCATATGTAAGTTCTGAACCGGTTTTTGGACAGACAATTAAATCAAGAAGTTTGGTATTAAATTTATTCATTGAAATTAGGAAAAAGTTTTGGACTGTAATGATTTATTTTCGTTTATGATCATATCTATTAAAGAACTCAAAACTTCCGCTCTTGCTTCTAAATCAGTTGCTTCCAAAAGAGCTTGTTTCTCAGCATTAGTGAATGAACAGCCCATAGCAATTGAGTTTACTAAATCTTCATCGCTTGATGCTTCAATAGCTTCCCAATCAGCGTTTATCCCAATTTTTTTTAAATATATTTTTAACTTATCTTCAAAATCACTTCTATTTTTTATTAACTTTTTATCTAAATCTTCAATATCTTGCTTATACTTTTTCCAAGAAATTTTAGCATTTCTAAATTCATTTATACTTTCAATCTCTTCGACAACTTGGAATCTACAGACCCCTTTTAAAACAATTTCATATCTATTATCATTTGTTTGGTTAAAAGCAACAATTTTACCTGCACAACCAATTGAATAAAGATTAGATGATTTAATTTCTGAATGGTTTTTTACTTTTTGTGAGGGTTGAATCATACCAATTAGCCTTTGGTTTTTTAATGCATGATCAAACATGTGAAGATATCGATTTTCAAATAAATTTAAAGGAAGACGGCAACTAGGAAGTAGAAGAACATTATTCAATGGGAATAATGGAATTTCCTTTGGAAGTGTGTTTAAACTATAATTAAATTTATATTCAATCAATTTTTGCTCTTAAAT
>NZFI01000021.1:0-10191 GCA_002690595.1 Rickettsiales bacterium | reverse complement strand
TACATTCTAATATTAACAATTTGTTGAGTTGTAGCCGCGGTAGTCTCAATAGACTTAGCATTTGCTTGGAAGTTCCTTTGAGCTGTAATTAAGTTCACTAGTTCTTCAGTAATATCAACATTAGAACGTTCAAGTGAACCTGATAATATAGTTCCAAAACCCTCTGAACCTGCTTCACCAACTGTTGCTGTACCAGACACTGCTGTTTCAACGTAAGTTGCATTACCAATTTGTTTTAATCCATTTTGGTTGTTAAAGTTAGCTAAAACAATTTTTCCAAGTGGATTATTTTGACCATTTGTATAGTTTGCTCTAACTGTTCCTGAAGCATCAATTTCAAGTCCATCTAATCTTCCTGATGTAAAACCATCTTGCGTAACGTTAGTTACTGAGAATGGTTGAGCAAGCTGAGTAGATTTTGTAAAATCAATATCTAGATCAATACTAAAACCTGCTTCTTGCTTTTCATAATGAACACCTTGTTTAGGACTTACAATTGTTCCAGATTTATCAAACGTTAACTCTCCCTCATCAATATATAATGGGTAGTAACCTGAAACAAGATCTGCTGGAGGAGTTTCTACTTTATTACCCAGAGCATCAACATATAATGCTACACCAGCTGAATTAGTTGCTTGAACAAGGTTATAAATTTGTGGGACTGTTCCAACACCCAAATCAACATTATCTAAACCAAATCTTGCAGCACCTTTTACCTTAATCGTTGAATCTGAACCAGTTGTACCATTAGTAAAGGTAAAAGCATTAGATGAAGAATTATATGATACAGTTACTCCACCACCAACTACACCTGAAGTATTTTCAACCTGGTTAATTCTAGTTTGTAAAGCTTCAGCAAGAGTCGAACCAACATAAAAACCTGTAGGCACTTCAATTACACCACTAATACCATTTATTGATACGTTAAATACGTTTTCATTATTTGTATTACCTAATCTGAAACCCGCAGATAAATCTTCTGTAGCAGCTGCACCAGTAGCTACTGCAGCTTGAGCAGCCAACCCTTTTGCTTCTGTTTTTACAGTAGATGTTTTTGTAGCACCAATTCCTAAAAGTTGATTATCTCCGGCAAAATAATCAGTCGAATCAATAATACTCCCGTCTGTTGTTGATAGAGAATATCTACCAACAGAAATATCAGATGCTGATTGAGCCGCGGTAACATTTAATGCTCCGTTTGCAGCAATTGCTTCTCCGGTTGTTCCACTTTTAAAATCAAATGCTTTTAATTCACTATTATATTCAACCTTAACTCCGTAACGTTTATCATTTAATTGAATCTCCGCGCCATCAGCAACAAATGTAGCACCAGAAAATTTTTCTCCACCTTTAATTAAAGTTGAAGTAGCATTTGCTAATGCAGGAATACCAATATTATTTTCAGCTGTTGCTGTAGAAGCACCATAAAGTTTGAAGCTATTAAAATTACTATCTGTTCCAGTACCAAGAATATTTCTATCAACTTCAAATTCTAATCTTTGATTTAGTTCATCATAAGAAACTTCAATTGCAGGATCTTTTTCATCCACCCAGTGAGTTGCTTCATTCATTCCACTTAAAGGAGTAAATGTATCAGTAGTAGCTCCATCTGCAGCTGTTAAACTAATATTTGTTCCAGCAACTGCATTAGCAAGAGTAGTAGCTACTTTGAAAGTATCTGCATCGCTTTTAATTACATAATAAGTTCGACCATGTTCCATTGCAGTCATATCATCTGTAGGTGTAAAAGTATCACTAGAGTTTCCATCTTGAGCAGTAAAGTTTATTGTTACAGCAGTTGAAGCAGTTGCATCAGAATAAGTCTCAGCAAGCTTAATTGTATTACCTGAATTACTAGGGTCAGCTATGTAATAAGTTCTACCATGAACAAGACCTGTAAGAGGATCTTTAGGCGTAAAACTATCTGTAGCAGCACCATTTGTCGCTGTTAGATCAATAACAGATTGTGTTTTACTAACTGCATTTTCATAAGACGTTGCTAATTTAAAACTTTTTGCATCTACTTTTACCACATAATAAACTGTAGAGTTTGTTAAGCCAGTTAATGCAGTTCCAGCTGCACCATAAGTAACAGCATCACCAGTGCTGAATCCATGCGCACTTGTGTGAGTAATTATGTTATTAGATGGTGCAGTAGTATTAATTGTTACAGCCGAACCATTTCCTGCTGCGGAATAAGTTACTGCAGTACCTTCAGCTAGTGCATCTAATGTAGTATTTGTTAAAGTATTATTAGTTGTATTAACATTACTTCCACTTGTATCAAGTGTAACTGCAGATCCATTAGCTCCAGACTCATAAACTATTGTATCTCCTGTAACATAACCATGGGCAGTAGATGTAAATGTATTATTTGATGTGCTAACTACTGACGCACTAGTTGTATCAAGAGTTATTGATGTTGGAGAGAAACCTGCGGTTGTCATAGAATCTCTGTGAGTTCCATCGGAATCAGTTAATGCAAATTCTGCACTGTCAACACTTATAATTCCTTCACCAGAAAAACCAATAATATCATCATTTGTATATTTATGTTTATTGGCTGTTCCAATTTCTCTTAAAACTATTTTTTTATTACTAAAATTTATATTAGCTCCTTTAAAAACATTTTGAGCTCCTTCAAAGTAACCTTCTACTTCAGTCGAAATATCACTGTAGACATTTATATTAGTTTCAGTCAAATTAAAATCTGAATCAGGAAAGTTCATACCAGCAGTACTAGCTTGAATATAGTAATTTCCAGCACTATCAGCTGCAGCACTTGAAACTGTGAATTCTCTTCCATTTAAATAACCACCATTAGTTGTTTCAGTTGTTGATGCATCAAATAAACCCATTACTCTAACTTTTTCATTGGCGGTGAAACCAGGATCACTTGATCCAAAATATATTTTCACGGTATTTTCAGCTTGATCATATGACACTGTATTGCTTGAAGTTGAATGAGCAGAAACAGCATTTTTAGTGTCATAAACATTTAAAGATGGACTACTACCATAATATGAATATGTTAAATATTGAGGTGTTTCTGTCACTGCGGTAACTGAGCCTGCAGCTGCCGTGCCACCATCACGATATGTTAGGTTGAAAACTTGATTCTGGTCTAGAGTAGTTGTCATTGTTGAACCAACATTTCTAGCAAATAATGAACCGTCGACACCCAAAGTTGTTGCACTTTGAACTGTATCTGTTGAATCTACAGCATATTCATTAAGTGTTGCATTTAACCTTGCTTGAGTATGTGCTAAAAATTGTTCTCTTGTAAAATCAGGAGATGCTCCTGTTAAAGTAATTGACTCTATATCTGATACATAAGAATCTGAGAGCAAGTCAACGGAAATAGCTGTAGTTAAACCGGTTGATGTGCCATCAGCATTTATTTTTAATAAATCAATTGTTATTGTGTCGTCAACATTCTGAACAACTTGAATTTTTTTATCATCTCCATATGCAACATTAATTGCTCTTTGAATTTCTGTAGCTAATTGAGCAGCATTATAGGAACCTGGTCTGATATCAACCGTTATAGGTGTATCTGCGTTATCAACATTGATGGTTAAAAAATCTTTTCCCCAATAAACATTAGAAGTAGTATCTCCACTTTCTCTTGTTGAATTAAATAAAACTGGATCAGTTACAACTGTTACTGTTTTATCTCCTTCATCTCCAAAATCAAATGCACTTGTTTCTCCAGTAATTTTTGCTGGAGTTGAATCTACTAAAGTTTTTAAACTATCTGCCTTGTATAAAGCGGAACCTTTACCTTCAAGGAAGTAGTTATCATCAGGAACAGAAGTTGTTTGTTGTCCAAAACGATCAATATAAATTTGTTGTTTAGTATCACTTACTGCAGGAACCAAATCTGGTTCGATAACTGTATCATTAATTACTAGTCTTGTTTCAAATTTATTTGTAGGATCAGCCGCAGAAGCAGCTTGAGTTCTAATAAAATAAATTGTTGCAATAGTTGGATTACCTAAATCATCAAAGATTGTTATTGATGTCGAATTATTGTAAGTTTCTGGATCTGCTGCATTAAATGCATAGCCAGATGCAAAAGCTGCTTTTTCTGGAATTACTTCAGCCGTTGCAGGAACGTTAACTCCAAGATCAATAGATGATGTCGCCTGAGGGGTTCCGGATGTAATTGGTAGTTGTAGTGGATTTGCACTAGTTAAATCTTTTGCTGTGACTGATCCATCAGCGTTTACAGGATATGCTAAAACATATTGTCCAGATGAATCAACAACATATCTGTCATTATTAACGTTAAAAGATCCGTTTCTTGTATAAACTGTTTGAGTAGACGTTAATGAAGGTTGTAAAGCAAAAAACCCTTGTCCAGAAATAGCTAAATCTAATGCATTTAGTGATGAACTAATATTACCCTGAGTAAACTGCTGTTTTACACCTTTAAGAATTGTACCAGAACCAATTGAAGAAGAGGCGTTCTGTAATGGAGATGTTGCAAAAATATCACCAAATTCAGCTCTAGACCTTTTAAAACCAGTCGTGTTAACGTTTGCAATATTATTGGATGTAGCAGATATATCTGATTGAGATCCGTTTAATCCTGTTAATGCTGTATAGAATGACATTTATTTACTCCTCTTAGTTTATATTAATCGTTAGATTTTAGTTTAAGTGCTTCTGAAGCTGAAATTTCTCCAAAATCTTTTAGTTCTAGTAATACGTCCTCACTATCTTTAGGTGTGGATGCCGCAATGACTTTATTATAGACAGCCGTATTTAAACCGTCTGTTGCATTTCCATTACCTGCAAATGCTTGCAATGATAGTTTTTCATTTGCTTTAACAATATCTTCTGGAACATCAGCCCAACTAAATCCTACCAATCCTTTTGTTTGAGAACCTAAATCAATAGTTTTGATAACCTCTCCTTTAGAGTTGCTAATTGTTAATCCAACATTATTAGAAGAAGCAGGTAAATCTATTACACCATGAATTTCACCATTTTCATCAGGAGTTACCGTTTGTCCAGGAACAAGAACAGATGTACCTAAGAAAGAAGCAGCAGTTGCGATTCTATTTGGTTCTAGTTTACTTCCTAAGTTTGTAAGATTAGTATTAATCTCTGTAATTCCTGTTACTGTTGAGAACTGAGCCATTTGTGCGATAAAATCACCGTTATCCATTGGTGCAAAAGGATCTTGGTTTTGTAATTGAGCAGTCATTAGTTTTAGAAACTCCGCTTGACCAAGAACTGAAGAATCTTTTTTCTTTGCTGCAGCCTCATCAGAAGAATTTATTCCTAATTTGTTGAGGATATTATTTAGTGATTTTTCTGATGTTGATGATATTTCTGCCATTTGTTTCTCCTAATTTAATTATTTACCTAAATTTGCCGTTTTTAACATTAAAGCTTTAATTGTTGATATTACTTCTACATTGTTTTGATAGTGTCTAGATGCCTCTAACATTTCAACATACTCTTCCTCTGAACTTACTGGTGCTTTGTAGATGAAACCATTTTCGTCTGCCATAGGATGACCAGGTTTATATTCCTTAATTGGTTCAACATCCATTTGTTTTACTGTTACAGCATCAACAGTTGAAATACCTCTTTTTTTTATAACGTCAAAATATTTTGTTTCAAAAACTGGCTTAATTGGTTTGTATGCATTTTCAGGAGAACTAGCAATATTATCTGCATTTGCTAAATTACTGGCAATAGCATTGAGTCTTACTAACTGTGCTCCCATTGCTCTTTTTGTAATATTATATATATTTTTAATTTCCATTATTCACCCCTAATTGCACTCATTAGTCCTTGAATTTTTCCATTAATAAAATTCAATGTTGTTTGATATCTTACAGAGTTTTCAGCAAACTCCATTTGTTCAACAGCTAGTTCCACAGTATTACCATCCATTGATGGATTGAGAGGTTGCCTATATTGAACTTTTCCAGGGAGACTTTTAGAAGCTACAGAAATGTGTGCATCATTTGTTGCTTTAATTGGTCCTATACTGAGTGACCTTGATAATTCAGATTCGAAATCAACATCTCTAGCTTTGTAGTTGGGTGTTGCAGCATTAGCAATATTAGAAGCCAGGATTTCATTTCTTCTGTTTCTGATACCTAAAGCTTTGCTATAGACTTCAAATTGTTGTTTAATAGTATTTGTCATTTATCCTAAAAATTATTCATTTTGGTTTGGAATTTGCAAATTAAATGCCAAATGAAAGGTTCAAAATTATGGAAGATAAAAATAAAGCATTTAACGATGAATTAGATCCCGAAATAGTAAAGATTAGGGAACAGATAATAAAAAAAATTGGTAATAAGCCATTAGATGAGGTTAATGAAGTTATTAAAAAGTTATTAAAAGAACAAATGGATGAGGTAACTCGTTTAGGTGCGATAGCAGCAAGATTAAAAATAATAAGGTTAAAAATTAAAGAACTATATGAAAATAAAGGTTTAGAGAAGACTGTTAAAAAGAAGGTTAATAATATAGTAAAAGATCAAAAAGAATCTGATGACAAAGTAAAAGTTAAAGAAGAATGGATAAGAGTTAAAACATTAGAGGTCTGTGAAATCAATGGAAAGCAAATTGATAAGGCAGTAGTTTTAGATGTAAAAGTCGATGATGCAAAGAAACTAATAAGTGCAAAAAAAGTTGAAGAATTCAAGGATAAAGAAGCTGAGAAAGAATTAGAAAAGAATAAAGATGAAAAACAATCTGATGTTAAAGAAGCAAAAAGTGAAACTGAAGATAAAGAAAAAATTGAAATAAAAGAATCAGAAAAAGAAAAAAATGTAAAAGAAGATTCTAAAAATGAAGATATTAAAAATAGTGATGATGAAAATGATAAAAACAAAGATTCTATAGAAAAAGAAAAAAATGTTGATAAATCAAAATCTGGCGAAGTTCAAGAAAAAGCTAAATTAGAAGAAAATAAAAAAGAAAATATTCCTGATGAAAAAAAACTAGAGGAAGATAAAGCACCTAATAATATAAGTGATGAAGAATCACTAAAAGAAGAAGAGTTATTAAAACTTCACGAGGAGAAAGAGAAAAATAAAAATACTAAAACTATTGAGAATGACACCAAAGAAGAGGAAGAGTTATTAAAACTTCATGAAGAGAAAGAGAAAAATAAAATAACAGAATCTGATGAAGATAAAAAAAGTTAAATATATTTTCGTATCTTTTTTATTTATTATTTTAGGTTGTGATGAAATTTTTTTAAGATTTAAGTATGTTAATTATGAATGTAAAAAAAATAAATTTGGAATAAAAAAAATTTCTATTATACAGGAAAAAGATGGAAATCCTGTTCAAGTTTTAACCGAAGAAGGTTCAGTATATAATTTTTCTATAAAGAAATCATCTAGGGATGAAATAGCTTTTCAGCATGTAAATCCTAATGTAAAAATTGCAATAAATAAAAATACTGGAAAAATATCAGCAAGTTATAATAAAAATATATTTTCTTTAAAATGTGACAAAGATTCGTTTAGGATGTAGTAAGTTATTAACGAGGACCATGATATTTTACAATAGGCTCTATCTCTTCGCTTGGTATCCCAGTTTTTTTTGATATTTCTGATACTGATAAACCCTCTTTAGCTAATGAAATTGCTGAAGTTATATTTTCATCATTATTCAAGGAATCAGCAAGTCTAGAAATTTCTTGTTCCATCCTATTAAGTATATATTTATGTTCATCAAGCATTTGTTTTTGATTCGAGAGTAATAGTTCAAAGGTTCTTAATTCTTCAACTAAATCTTTAAGCGAACGATCAAATGATTCAATTTTCTTTGAGCTTTCTTTTTTTTTTAGGTAATCATAATAAAAAGATAACCCAACCAAAAAAATAGTTAATATTGTTAATGCTAAAAATAAATTAGCAAACATTTCTGCCGGCTTTTCAACAAATAAAGAAACTAAATAATCCATAAAGTCGTTTTTATATATTATTATAAAGATTTTTATTTATTTTTCTTTAAATAATTTTTAAACTCATCAAAAAGTTTTAGATTTTCTTTTTGTTTGTTAGAAATTTTTTCTAAAATGTCTTCTAATTGAGGTATTTGAGACTCTATATCTTTAAGTTTAGATTTTGTGCTTATAACATCTTTAATTTTGCTAGTTAGAAAATAAAAACGTTTCTCAAGCTCTGAATTAGTGTCAACAAAGTTTTTTTGGTTTAATTTATTTAAAATAATAAGTAATTCTTGAATATCTTTTTGCATTTAAAAAGATTATAGCACAAAAATAAGTCTATTTCATTTCTTTGTATGCATCCATTAAAGCATCAGCTATTTTATCTAAGTCAACTGGATAGCTTCCATTGGCTATAGCAGACTTTATTCTACTAATATTTTGTTTATCAATTGGTGGTTCAGAAGCCATTTCTTTTACTTGTGCTTTTCCAATAAATTTAGAAATATTAGTATCTAGATTAGATTTTTGTGAATCAGATGCTGCAGATCCTTTAGCAGATGAACTAGATTTTGAGGAAGAACTAGAGCTATCAGTCTTGTTGCTAACAGATTTTGTTGCATTTGATATTATACTTTTAATTTGATCTACCATTTTTTTTATCCTTATATTTATATAGACGACATAAAATTAAAATTGTTTAGTATTTATTTGCACTTTTTTTTTATTTTTTACAAACCCTCTTATAATTTCTCCACTTGATGCATTTTTTACCTTTATTTGTTGTTCAAAATCACCGTTTTCCATAGCTATTCCATGGACTTTAATACTAATAGGACCAATATTATTTACAATTGTTATTTCAGAGTTTTTTTCTATCATCCAGTTTTTTTGCAAAGAAGAGAAATATATAGGTTTATTAGGTAGTATAGATTTTTTTAGTTTTTTTCCAATTATAAAATCTGAATTGTTAACTACATTATTATTTGCTACTCTTCTTTCTATAATCTTAATATCACCAACACTAATAATTGAACCTTTTTCTAGTCTTTTATTTAAAACTACAATTTTATGTTTAGGTTTTTTTTTCTTTTTTACTTCTTTAATTTTTTTATTAGTATCTTTTTTCGCAGATGAAATTTTATTTCTTATTATAAAACTCCATTTATTGGGAGAAGAACATGAAATTTTTAACAAGTTAAAATTAGTAGAAATTTTAGAAATTTCAATTTTTTTACATTCTGGATACTTAATTTCTGGTAAAATTGAAAAGTTTGGTTCAACCTTTTTTTTTTTCAGCCATTCTTCAACTTCTGAAATTATTTGAATTCCACTAATCTGTTTTCCAAATATCTCATTAGGAACAAACAAGAAACATATTAAAATTAATCTTTTAAAAGTCATTAGTTTCCTCCAAAAAAATAAATGTGTTCAGAACTATTCTTCTTTTGAACTAAATTTTTCCCAGGTTTAGTTTTAACCAATTGCATTATATCGTTTAAAGATGGGATTTTAATTTTTTTTCCTGCAAACAAATAATTCGGATTGTTTCTAACAAATGCCTTTTTATTCATCTCAATAATAGAAATTTCAATAATTCTCATATTTAATCCTGTTTTTTTGTAGTATTTGTTTATTATACCACTCAAAGATTCTCCTTCTTTGACTTCATGGGTTACAGAATAATTATTATCTTTTAAAAACGGATTATACATATCGATATTAGAATTACTTATTGTATTAGAACTGTTATGTTCTAATACAACAAAAGGTTCGATGGATAAAACTTCTAAAAAATAAAGGTTTGTTGAGAATAAAGTGACCAATGTTATAATTAATTTTTTCATTTTTTTTCCTTATAGTTACTCTAAAAACCTTATTATTTTACCTTTAAGAAGACTTTTGTCAGTCTTTGGATTTAATGTTTCTAACACAGAATAATCAGGTTGTGCAGAAATAACGCTTACTACAGACCAATCATTCATAGAATTGTCAGGATTATTTGCAGATACTATGCCAATTTTTCCAGTATATAAACCTTGATTTGTTCCTAATCTGGCAACTAATTCTTGATTATTAATTAAAACTTCTGTTTCTAATGGACTACATTTTACCTGATCCATAAGTCTTAAATGAAGTCTTGATAAACTCATTTTAAGGTAATCAATTATCTTATCCAAAGTTACTCTATAAAAACTATCTATATGAGAATATCCTGTTTCATTACCCATATTTAATGAAAAGTTATATTTAATACT
>NZFI01000020.1:0-12600 GCA_002690595.1 Rickettsiales bacterium | reverse complement strand
TTAGTTCTGAAAAAGCTTTATCTATTTTACTAATTGCTTCTTCTACATGTTTCATTTCAAGGATTAACGGTGGTAACATTCTAATAACATTTTGTCCTGCCTTTACAGTTAGCAACCTTTGGTTTCTTAATGATTTTATTAGCATTTCGTTTTCAACAACTGCCTCTAAACCGATCATTAAACCTATACCTCTTACTCCTGAAACTAATTTAGGATATTTCTTTACAATATCATCATTCAACTTTTTTCTTAAATTATAACCTATAAATCTTACATGATCTAAAAATTCATCTTTTAAAACATAATTTAAAACAACTTCCGCTACAGCCATCCCGAGTGGGTTACCGCCAAAAGTTGAACCATGAGAACCAGGGGTCATCACCTTAGAAACTTTCTTATCTAATAATAAAGCTCCTAATGGAAACCCCCCTCCTATTCCTTTTGCTATTGCTACAATATTTGGTTCTAAACTCTTTACCCAATCAACTGCTAAAAACTTTCCTGTTCTTCCAATTCCACATTGAACTTCATCAAAAAATAATAATAAATTCCTTTTTTTTGCTATATTTTTTAATCCAACTAAATATTCTTTTTTTGCTGGAGTGACTCCTCCTTCACCTTGCACAGTTTCAATTAGAATTGCACCTGTGTTTTCATCTATTTTTTTTTCTAATTTATCTAAATTGTTAAACTCAACGTGATCAAAGCCTTTCAAGTGCGGATTAAAACCCTCTAACATTTTTTTTTGACCTGCAGCAGCAATAGCACCAAGAGTTCGACCATGAAAAGCATTATTAACGCAAATGATTTTATTTTTCTTTGGATTATTTACAAAAAAATATTTTCTTATTGCTTTAATCCCAGCCTCAACTGCCTCAGCACCTGAATTACAAAAAAAAACATTATTAGCAAATGAATGTTCAACAATTTTTTTAGCTACAGTTTCTTGACCCTTAATTTTAAAAAGATTTGAACAATGCCATAATTTACCTGCTTGATCTCTTAATGCAGAAACTAAAGCAGGATGACTATGACCAAGGCAAGTCACTCCAATACCACTTGTAAAATCTAAATATCTGGTTCCATCTTCAGTATAGAGATACACGCCATCACCATGATCAAAAGATAAATCTGCAGAATTATATACTGGTAAAACTCCTTCTTTTATCAACTTTTTAACCTGTAGCCTTTTCTAAACATATACATACAAAGAAAAATAAAAAATATATTTCCTAAAACTAACATCATAATTCCAACATTTAAATTAGCATCATTTATACCTAAAAATCCATATCTTAGTCCGTCAATCATGTAAAAAAAAGGATTGAACTTCGCAAATAATTGCCAAAACTCTGGCAATCTATTTATTGAATAAAACGTTCCAGATAAAAAAGTTAGTGGTGTTATTATAAAATTAGTTATTGCTGCCATGTGATCAAATTTCAATGACCAAACACCACAAAAAATACCAAGTAATGATAAAAACAAGGCTGAAGCAATTGAAAAAAATATAACATAGAACAAACTATGAATCTTAAATGGTACAAAAAAATAAATCGTAAAAGCCACAACTAATCCAACCATTAAACCCCTTGTAATTCCTCCCAAAGCAAAAGCAAAGGTTAACTCTGATTCCGAAATAGGAGGCATTAAAATATCTACTATATTACCTTGAACCTTTGAAATTAAAATAGAAGATGAAGTATTTGCAAATGAATTTTGTAAAATTGCCATACAAATAAGACCTGGAGCTAAAAATTCAGAAAAACTATAATTGTTAATCTGATAGGCATTCCTTCCAAGTGCTATTGAAAATATTCCATAAAAAAGTAAAGTTGTTACAGCAGGTGCTATGAGTGTCTGAGCTCCAACGTTCAAAAACCTTTTAATTTCTTTAATGTATAATGTGTAAAAACCTAAAAAATTAAAATTACTAAAATCCCTTGTTTGTAAAACTTTTTTATTTGTCATTTAAAATTTACTTCCTTTTATTTTTACATAATATAATTTCATACTTTAACCATATTATTTATGAAAAATATACAAAGTCTTATAAGTTCTCTTGAAAAATACAGTATTTTTTATCTTTCGAAGTATACTGTTACTAAAAATAAATTTAAGAATATTTTGATAAGGAAGATTTGGAAAGACTTTTCAAACAAAAAAATGAATTATGATGAAAAAATTGAATTAACAAAAAATGTTGACTTTCTAATAAAGAAATTTACTAAAATGAAAGTTATTAATGAGGAAGATCAGATTTCTTATAGAATTAATAACCTTATAAATAAAGGTACTTCTTTAAAGAAAATTTATTTAATTTTAAAAAAAGATCAGTTTGAAAGCCTTCTAATTGATCAGGAAATAAGTAAACTAAAAAAAGATGAAGGACTTGATTATCAATTATTACAGACCTATTGTAAAAAAAAGGATTTATTAATTTTTGATAAGGAATGGAAAAAAAGAGACAAAAAATACAAATTTAAAGTTATAAATAAGTTAATAAATGAAGGGTTTAATAAAGATGAATGTCTTAATTTAATAAATAATATGGAAAATATTCAATAAGGAAATCTTCTTTCAAATGCAAATAGAAAATATTTTAGATTATTTTAGAAATTTTATGAATAAAGGAATAAGTGGTGCTAACTATGGTGAAATAGTTTTAGCTCTACTTATTTTTCTCTTATTTTTTTTCCTAAGAAGTTTTTTTTCAAAAATACTAATTTCTAAAATTGAAAAGTTTGTCGCTTTAACAAGTAATAATTTTGATAGCAAACTTGTTTTAGCACTGAATGGACCAGCAAAATTTTTTCCAGTAGTTGTAGGGTTTTTTCTTGCAATTTCATTTGTGAGTTTTGAAGATAGAACCGCAGTATTTTTTGAAAACATAAATCGATCTTTAGTGACTATACTAATTTTTTGGTTCTTTCATCAAATTATTGAGCCTACATCTTTTTTGATAAAAAAAATTGAAGATGTATTATCAAAAGATTTATTAAATTGGTTAACCAGTGCAACAAGAATCCTTATTATTCTTTTGGGACTTACTGCTGTTCTAGAATTATGGGGAATTAAAATTGGACCTATTATCGCCGGTCTTGGATTGTTTGGAGTAGCAGTAGCACTTGGCGCACAAGATTTATTTAAAAATTTAATATCTGGGATTCTAGTTTTAATTGAAAAAAGATTTAAAGTTGGTGACGTAATCATGGTTGAAAACGTAATTGAGGGCGTGGTTGAAAAAATTAGTTTTCGTTCAACATCAGTTAGGAAGTTTGACAAATCATTATGTACAATTCCAAATTTTCAATTTGCGGAAAATGCCGTAACAAATATATCCGAGATAACAAACCGAAGAATAAATTGGATCATAGGCTTAGAATACGTAAGTACAGTAAAACAGTTAAAAGATGTAAGAAATGATATTAAAAGTTTTATAGAATCTGAAACTAAAGTGTTTAAAGTCTCCGATAGTACACCAGCTATAGTTAGGATTGATCAATTCTCTGCTAGCTCAATTGATATATTAGTTAGATGTTTTATTGTTACAAATAATTATGATGATTGGCTTCTTGCCAAAGACAAACTTGCAGTCAAAATAAAAGAAATAGTTGAAAAGAATAAAGCTGCATTTGCCTTTCCATCTCAATCTATTTACATTGAAAAAAATAATTAATTTTTAATTTATTTCACTATTCTTATTTTTTTATCAAAATGATTCCAAACACCATTTTTGCCCTCCCAAGACCCTTTAGTTGCAACTTTTGAATATTCAGTTGCTCTAGCCTCAAAAAAATTAGCATGCTCAACACCATTTAATATTTCTGTAAGCCAAGGTAAGGGATGTTCATTGATATTGAAAATTGGATCTAATTTCAACTGCTTCAAACGCCAATCAGCTATATATCTTATGTATTTTTTAATATCATCAGGATTCATTCCCTCTACAGAACCCATTTCGAAAGCTAAATCTATAAAATTATCTTCAAGTTGGACAACAGTTTCACAGCAATTTAAAATATCTTTTTTAACCGAATTTGTTAAACATTTTGTTTCTTTAGTAAACTCGTGAAACAGCCTTATCATGCCTTCACAATGCAATGATTCGTCTCTTACTGACCAGGTTATGATTTGACCCATACCTCTCATTTTATTAAATCTTGGAAAATTTAATAACATTGCAAAACTTGCAAATAATTGTAATCCTTCCGTAAATCCCCCAAACATTGCAAGCGTTTTTGCTATTTCTTCATTGGAATCAACATTAAAATTTTGCATGTAATCATGTTTATCAGCCATTTCTTTATAATCTAAAAATGCAGAAAACTCTGTATCTGGCATTCCTATAGTCTCTAATAGTAAAGCATAAGCAGCTATATGAACTGTCTCTATATTGGAAAATGCAGCCATCATCATTTTTACTTCTGTGGGTTTAAAAACTTGTGAATAATTTTCCATATAATTATCGTTTACTTCAACATCTGATTGCGTGAAAAATCTAAATATCTGAGTTAATAAATTTCTTTCACCGTCATTTAATTTTGAAACCCAATCCTTACAATCTTCTCCTAGAGGAACTTCTTCAGGCATCCAATGAACTTGTTGTTGTCTTTTCCAAAAGTCGTAAGCCCATGGATATCTGAAAGGCTTATAAGAATGTGAAGGAGTTAACAAACCAACTTTATTTTTTAATTTTATTATATCATCCATTTCAATCCCTTTTAACTATGCATTTCTACTGACAGGATAAACATTCGTCATAATCAGCTTTATTTTCAGATTTAAGCGACTTTTGAGGCCAATCTTTAGTATTATCAGCTTCTACTCCAGCATAACTAGCCCTCTGAATTGATTTAGAGCGACAATAATAAAGGCTTTTCACTCCACTTTCCCAGGCTTTCCAATGGAGCATCATTAAGTCCCATTTATCAATATCAGACGATAAAAAAAGATTTATTGACTGACTTTGACAAATAAAAGGAGTTCTATCTGAAGCAAATTCAACAACCCACCTCTGATCAATTTCAAAAGCTGTTTTAAAACAATTTTTTTCTTGATCATTTAATTCTTTTAAATGTAATACCGAACCTTCATTTTCTATAATTGACTGCCATACATCTTCATTATTAATATTTTTCTCATCTAATAATTTCTCTAGATATTTATTCTTAACTGTAAAAGATCCAGATAAAGTTTTATGTGTATAAATATTTGCAGGTATTGGCTCAATGCATGCACTTGTTCCACCACAAATTATACTAATTGATGCTGTAGGTGCAATTGCCATTTTGTGACTAAATCTTGCTTTTATACCTTTTTCTCTTGCATCAGGACATGCTCCCCTTTCGAGGGCAAGCAATAATGATGCTTTATCCGCTTCCTTTCTAATATGTTTAAAAAACTTCATATTCCAGCTTTTAGCTAATGGACTTTCAAAAGGTATATTATTTTTTTGTAAAAAAGAATGAAAACCCATTGCCCCTAAACCAACCGATCTCTCCCTCATAGCTGAATAAACTGCATTGCTCATTGCTTTCGGAGCTCTTTTTATAAAATCATCTAAGACATTATCTAAAAATCTCATTATATCTTCGATAAATTTTGGATCATCATTCCACTCATTCCACCTTTCTAAATTAACTGAAGATAAACAACAAACAGCAGTTCTTTCATTTCCTTTATGATCTTTACCAGTGTGAAGCATTATTTCACTGCAAAGGTTTGATGTGGTAACTTTTAACCCATGTTCTTTTTGATGCTTTGACATAGTTTTATTAACTGTATCTATAAAAACTAAGTAAGGCTCTCCAGTTTGCATTCTAGTTTCAAGAATTTTTTGCCAGAGCTCTCTAGCATTTACTTTTTTTAAAACTTCATTATTTTTAGGACTTTTTAATGAAAATTCTTTATTATTTTTAACACAGTTCATAAAGTCATCAGTAATATTTATACCATGATGAAGATTTAAACTTTTTCTGTTAAAATCCCCAGAGGGTTTTCTTATTTCTAAAAATTCCTCAATTTCTGGATGGTGAACATCTAAATAACAAGCAGCAGAGCCTCTTCGAAGTGAACCTTGTGATATTGCCAAGGTCAAAGAATCCATCACTCTAACAAAGGGTATGATTCCAGAAGTTTGACCAGTGCCTTTAACTGTTTCTCCAATCGAACGAACATCACCCCAATAAGTTCCAATTCCTCCACCGTTAGAAGCTAACCATACATTTTCCCCCCATTTTGATAAAATACCGTCTAAACTGTCGCTTACTGAATTTAAAAAACACGAGATTGGCAGCCCTCTTTTAGCTCCACCATTTGAAAGGACTGGCGTTGCAGGCATAAACCAAAGTTTAGAAATGTAATCATATATTCTTAATCCATGCTCATAATCATCTGAATACTGCTTTGTAACTCTTACAAACATATCTTGAAATTTCTCTCCAGGAAGTAAATACCTATCAACAAGAGTTGCTTTTCCAAAATCAGTTAAATATTTATCCCTTTCATAATCAGGCTTGATATCATCTAATGTTTTTTTTCTTAATGGCAGTTTTTTTTTACCATCATATGAATTTTTTAGATCTTTCTCTACTTGATTAGTGCTAATTTTAATATCTAAAACTTCAGCAGTTTGTACTTTAGTCATGTATTTTTTCCAAAAAGAGTTAAATTAGTTGATACTACATATAGTAATTTAAAGCTGATTATTGTCAACAGGTAGTATTAAAGAATTTAAAAAAAAGTATTATTTTTTCAAATGGCGCGCTCGGAGAGACTCGAACTCCCAACCCTCTGATCCGTAGTCAGATGCTCTATCCAATTGAGCCACGAGCGCTGATTATTGCCTGTTTTACCATAAAAAATAAATTTAATATATAGTTTTAGTTAAATCAAAATAGCAATATTAATGAACTAAAAAATTTTTTTAGTTTATTTTAGAAGCTTAATGGGTTATATCTTGTGATAGTAAATTTACAATAGTAACCTAATTAAATTATTTAGATATGAAATTTCAAAAAATTTATCTCTTGACTTTAGTTTTTATTGTTTCGTCCTGTGCAAATGTTCAAGAATATATATTTCCCTCTTTATCGGACGAAACTTTGGCAACCCCTCCTACAATTGATGATTCTGTGAGTTTAGAGCCTGCACCTGCACCTCAACCACAGCAATATATTCCACCTTCTCAATATGCCCCCCCACCTCAGCAAACTTACTCTGATACAGGGCCGACTGGTACATTTGTTGGAGGTAAAATCAATCAATTTAGAGGCGATTTAGCAAGTATCCAAACTGCCATATCTTCTCATAATAATGACTACCTTAGATTTAAAGATTTAGTTGAAGAGCAGACTACAGTTTATCAAGGCTTGTCTAGTGCAATACGTTCAAGGCTTCAAATTGGCACTACACCAGGAAATCCGATTTTAGTTGGGCAATGGAATGACGCACAAAGAGCATTAGAAGATATTCAAAACAACGTTAATAATCTTCAAATAGTTAATAATAGAGTTACTGCTGATTTTGCATTAATTGGACACCTTCAAAAAGCAATTAGCTCAAGTTTCTTTATATCTGGAGCAATTGATGAAGATCACAATCAACTCAAAGTT
This sequence comes from Rickettsiales bacterium, assembly GCA_002690595.1. GTDB lineage: Bacteria > Pseudomonadota > Alphaproteobacteria > Methylaequorales > Methylaequoraceae. The sequence goes on along the minus strand of NZFI01000020.1, from coordinate 4,984 downwards.
CTAAGAGACGACGTTGAAAGGACAAAGGTTCTTTATGATAGATTAATGAATGAACTAGAAAGTAGAATTTCAAGAGAAATCAACATTTTAAATGATGAACGTCAATATATGAAAAATCTAGCAGTTGATGTTGAAATTGGACGTTTTGGTAATACTGTTTCATCGCCCCCATCCTCGGGCAATGGAACTAATTCTGGTCAATCATCAAAGTCCCCACCAATTAACTATGACAATGCTCTAGTTATATTAAAATTTGATGATAGTAACTTAGACTATTCAGCTGGGCTATTTGAAACTATTTCAAGTGCTTTAAAACAAAACCCCTCAGCTCGATTTGAGATTGTGGCCGTAAGTCCTACAGGAGGTGCAAGTTTTGCAACAAAGGCAAGAGATAGAGCAGCTGAAGTATTAAAACAGATTGTTGAAATGGGAGTGCCTGGAGAGCGACTTTCATTAACATCATCTAATAGTTCAACAGCTCAGGCTGAAGAAGTTCATGTTTATATCAAAAATTAATTTTTCCCTCTTATTACTAAACTTCCTTTAACTTTCAAGAAACCCAAACCTAAATTATCAATTAATCTAGTCTTTGATAACGTTACAGATGCAAAAATCCTACATTTTGAAAACTTACTATTTATTAAGTTTAAATTTGCTTCTTTTCGAATTTCTAAATAATTTACTTTTTTAAAGCCAAACTTTATTAAATCTTCTTTAAAAGAGTTAATATCATTAATTTTAAATTTATTATTATTTATCTCATTTTTAATAGTATTCAAACACTTAAAAAGTTTGGGTAAAATTTTTCGTTCAAGCTTAGATAGGTTTGAATTTCTTGATGAATATGCAACACCGTCTTTTTCTCTTATAGTCTTAAGTATTTTTACTTTAGTTTTGAAATTTAAGTCCTTAATTACTTTTTTAATTATTAATATTTGTTGAAAATCTTTTTTTCCTAAATAGATAAAATCTGGATTAATTATTTTTAAAAAAATATATATTATACTAACAACTCCCTCAAAATGACCAAATCTATCTTTTCCACATAACACTTTATTAAGATCTCTTATAGCTACTTTTGGATGGTTATTAATGACATTTAAAAAATTATTTTCCTCTGGGATGAAAATATAATCAACTTTCTTTTTTTTTAGAAACTTTACGTCTCTCTCTAGAGTTCTAGGATAAGAGTTAAAATCCGAAGTTTGATTAAATTGAAGTGGGTTCACAAAAATACTAACTAAACTTTTTCCTGATTCTTTTGTTGCTTTTTCAATCAATTCTAGGTGACCAAAGTGAAGATTTCCCATTGTAGGAATAAAATGAAATTTATGATTTGTTTTTAAATCTAATAAAGTTTTTTTTAAGTCTATGACTGAAGTTATAATTTCCGTCATTTATACCAATACTTCGAGCTAGGAAATTTATTTGTTTTAACCTCTTTTTTATATGTTTTTAAACCCTTTAAAATTTCTGCACTAATATTACAATAATTTTTTACGAACTTAGCTTTAAAATTTGTTAACCCGATCAAATCCTCGGTAACCATTATTTGACCAGAACAAAATTTGGAAGCCCCGATCCCAATTGTTGGAATATTAATTTCCTTAATAGCTTTTCTAACAAGTGACTCAATTGTTGCTTCTATTACAACTGCAAAAACACCTGAATCCTGAATAATTTTTAAATCTTTCAAGATCTGAGTTTCTTCTTCATAAGTTTTACCGTAAACTCTATAATCCTTTGATTTTAATATGGATTGAGGTAACATTCCAACATGACCCATAACATTAATTTTTTTCTTAACTAAATACTTAATAGTTGATGACATATTTTCACCACCTTCAAGTTTAACTGCACATGCTCCACTTTTTGTTAAAATTTCTGAAACATTTTTGTAAGTCTTATCAGGAGAATTACTGATTGCTTGATATGGTATATCAACAATAATACATGCATTGGATGTATTTAAAACTACACTTTTTGCATGATTAATCATAATCTGTGAAGTAACTTCACGCGTTGAGTTAAAGCCATACAAAACAGTACCTAACGAATCACCCACTAAAATAATATCAGCCAATTTATCAACTATTTCTGCTATAGGTTTCGTATATGCAGTTAAACAAACAATTGGAGTCAATTGTTTGCAAACATCTGCAACGGTTTTTCTTCTTTTATTTTTAAAGTTCATTTTAAATAATAAAAAATATATTCAATTAATCTTAGAATAATTTAAATTGTAAATCATGATTAAAAATCTTAATTTATTGTTGCTTTTTTTCTTTTTAATGTTTTTCTCAGAATTTGCTAGTTCAGATGAAAATATTTTCAAACTTTTTCCAGAGCCAAGTTCAACAAAATCATTTGAAAATAAACAAAGTTCTGGAGAAAATTATGTAATAGTTTCAGCCAATAATTATGCCACAAATGCAGCTAAAAATATTTTAGAGATGGGAGGATCAGCAGCTGATGCTGCAGTTACTGTACAACTTATCTTAGGCCTAGTTGAACCTCAATCTTCTGGGATTGGGGGAGGAAGTTTTGCTCTTTATTATGAAAAAAATTCTAAAAAAGTCTTTCATTATGATGGTCGGGAGATAGCTCCAGCTAAAATACAATCAGATATATTTCTTAATAAGAACAAAACACCAAAAAAATTTTATGATGCAGTTATAGGTGGACATTCAGTTGGAGTTCCAGGAACACTTAAAGCCTTGAAAAGAATTCATGATGACCATGGAAAACTCCGATGGGAACAAGTTTTAAAGCCTGCTATTGAACTATCAAAAAAAGGATTTTACGCCCCTCCAAGACTAATAAATGCTCTAAAAAAAGAAAAATATCTATGGAAGTTAAATAATGAAAGTCCTTTATTTAAGGAAATAAAAAATAATCCAAAAAAATTAATTCATAATAATGCTTATACAGAAACTCTAATAAAAATTTCTAAAAACTATAAAGATTTTTATGATGGAGGATTAGCGTCACAAATAGTTAATACTGTTAAAAATTCTGATATAAATCCTGGTTTTTTATCTAAAGAAGATATGAAAAATTACAAAGTAAAAAAAACAAAGGCACTTTGCGTTGAATTAAAAAAATTTTTATTTTGTGGTCCTCAACTTCCTTCATCAGGCGGAATTGCTATTGCACAAGCACTAAAATTATATGAAAAATATGATTTTAAAAAGAACCAAACATCCTTTGAGAAAATCATAAAAATTCTAAATTTTATATATAAAGAAAGAGAAGATAAATTAGCGGATGATAGATTTATTTTTATTAATAAAAATAAAATTTTAAAATTAAATTACTTGAGAAATTCATTCAAACTTGAACTAGAAAAAAAATTAAATGAAAAAAATAAAAATACTAATTTTAATTCAACTTCACATTTTTCTATTTTAGATAGTTTTGGCAATGTTATTTCAATGACTTCTAGTATTGAAAATTCATTTGGTTCAAGGCTTTTTACTGGTGGTTTTTTTTTAAATAACCAATTAACTGATTTTTCGTTTAGACCAATTAAAAATAATAAAAAAATTAATAATAGGGTTCAAGGAAAGAAAAAACCGCTTAGTTCCATGTCACCAACTATAATTTTAGATAAAAATAAAGATTTTCTTTTTTCAGTTGGATCTCCTGGAGGTACTGCAATAATATCATATGTCCTGAAAACAATTATCGATGTAATGTATTTAAATATTAACCCGCTAGATTCTATAAAAAGTGGCAATTATGTAATGAAAAATGATAAATTATACTTAGAGAAAAAATTATTTAACATTGAAAAAATAAAAGATAAGATTGAAATTGATTCAAAATTAATTAATGAAGTATCTCTAACAAGCGGAATTGGCATTATCTTAAAAAAAAACGGTCAATATTTTGGTTTTGCAGATATAAGAAGAGATGGAACAACTTTAGCAAAATAATTTTAAAATTTGAAAAATATTAAAATTAATGTATAAATTATTTTTTTAGTGAGTTTAAAATGAAAAGACCTTTCCAACCTAGCCAGATAAAAAGAAAAAGAAGACATGGATTCAGAACCAGAATGTCTACCGTTGCGGGAAGAAAAATACTAGCTAATAGACGTTCTAAGGGTAGAAAAAAACTTTCCGCATAATGCCTAGAAAATTTCTCTCAATTAAAAAGAGAAAAGACTTCCTAATAGTAAGAGAATTAGGTGAAACATTTAAGAGTACTTTTTTAATAATAAATTACAAAAAAAATATATCAGAAAAAACAAATAAAATTTTTAGATTAGGTTTAACAGTAAGTAAAAGAATAGGAAATGCAGTAAAAAGAAATTATGTTAAAAGAATATTAAGATCTATATATATTAAACAATCTGAGAATATTCCTAAAGGATATGATTATGAAATAATACCAAAAAAAATTATTCTTAATTGTAAATTTAATGAATTAGAACAGGATATAAAAAACTTTATAAAGAAAATCAAATAAAATAAGATTGAAAAAAAAATTCAATCTAATAAAAATAATAAATAATTTATTTCAAATATTTCAAAAAATGGATAATCAAAAAAATTTAATACTTGCTGTAACTGCCTCTATATTAGTTTTACTAATTTTTGACTATTTTTATGGAAGTAATACAGTCAATCAACAAGCACCATTAATAGAAAACGAATCATCTAAAATATATTCCGAAAAAGACGAACCTCAAATAGATAAAAAAAATAGCAAAGAAACCAGAAAAATTGGTAATAAAGAAGATAGAATTATTTTTGATATGAAAAGGGTTCAAGGAACTATTAATCTTTTTGGTGCTACCTTAGATGAATTAACACTTAAAGATTATAGAGAATCAATAAATCAAGATTCAGCAAATATAAAATTGCTTCAAAAAGAAGATAGCAAAAACCCTTACTTTATAAGAATGGGCTGGGCATCGAATAATGAAAGCAAATTACCAGATAAAAATACTCTTTGGAAATCTGAAAAGAAAAAATAT
>NZFI01000019.1:0-18697 GCA_002690595.1 Rickettsiales bacterium | reverse complement strand
TCAAATAAACCATATTTAGATAAAAAATTATTTGATAAACCATGAACTTTTTCTGCTTCAGAAGAGATTCTTATGTTTCCTGGGCTAAAAAATTTATGATAGATATTACCAGTCGGAATATCATTAATTAACTCTAAACATGCGATTTCTATGATTCTATCTTCTTTTGGATTTAACCCACTTGTTTCAGTATCTAGTATAATTTTTCTCATAATGGTTTATTATAGAAATTGTACGTTAATGGCCAAACATATTTTCTTTTCTTCTTTTTTATTAATGATAAAAATTTTAAAAGTTTTCTCCTTAAATTTATAAGATTATTTCCAGTATTAATAGATAATGAAAATTTATTTTTTACGGAAATATCTCTAAGATTTTGTTTTGCGACAATATTATTATATTTACTATTTGTCATATACTTTCGAGATAAAACTCTTTGTTTTTGAATTAATTTGTTAACTGAAGTAATAATAACATAGTCACATCTTTTATGAGCTTTGCTTTGAAATAACAAAGGTATATCAAGAAAAACTATTTTTTCTTTATTAATTGCATTATGAAATACAAACTTTTTTTCTTTAAGTTTTATTAAGGGATGTAAAATTGACTCAAGTACTTTTAATTCATCTTCATTTTCAAAAACATAGTTGCCAAGTTTGTTGGTATTAATTTTTCCATTTTGCATTACTAAATTTGACACTTTAAATTTAAAATATTTTTCAATCTTTTTAATAACTTTTTTCTTTTTGATTAAATCTTTCGAGCAATTATCCGAATCAAATACCTTATATCCCATTTGTTTTAAGATATTTGAAACCGTTGTCTTGCCACATCCTATTTTTCCTGTAATTCCTATTAAAATCATATTTTTATTAAGTTATTAAATTAATAGCTTTTTTTATTTCTTTTTCAGAAACTTGTATTTCAAACCATCTTTGGAAAGATTCTGCTGCTTGTCTTACCAACATACCAGAACCATTGTAGGTTTTTATTCCATAGTCTTTTGCTTTTTTTAAAAAGTATGTTTGGCTAGGATTGTATATAATATCATATACAACTATATTTTTTCGTTTAGTGTGAAAATTAACACTTAAATTTTCGTTTTCTTTCATACCGTATGAGGTCGTATTAATAATTATATCCATTTGAAATCCAACATTTTTGTTTGACCATTCTTGAATAATTATATTATTAAAGTTTGTTTGTCTTTTTATGTCAAACACTAGGTTTTTCGCTTTTTCTATGCTTCTGTTAGTAATAATAAGCCGTTGAATTTTTTGACTTATCAAAGAAAAAATTATTCCTCTCGCAGCTCCACCAGCACCAATTAAAAATATATTTTTGTCTTTTAAACTTATTTTAGAATCATGTTTTAAAGAATTAACTAAACCTATTCCGTCCGTATTTGTTCCAATAACTTTATTGTTTTTTTTATAAACGGTATTGATTGCGCCTGTATATAATGCATTATTATCAGTTAAGTCTAAATATTGCTGGATTTCTTCCTTGAAGGGTAATGTAATATTTATCCCTAGAATTTCACCTTTTTTTACCTTTTGTATTATTCCTTTTAAATCCTCAGAATTTACTAATAATGATTTATAAGAACAATTGATTTTCTTTTCTTTTAACCAGAAATTATGAATTAATGGTGATTTAGAGTGTTTTATTGGATTTCCTATAACTAAAAGTTTCATGCTAATATTTAAATTTTTTAATAAAATTCTTTATTGGAAATCCTTTAATAGTTTCATCTTCTCCATCTATAATCTTAATAAAATTATATTTCTCATTCTGTTCTATTTTATAACAACCCACTGATGAGAATACCGTTTTTTGGTTTTTTAAAACATATTCTTGTATTCTTTTTTTTTCCAAAGGGTAGAAGAATAAAGTAGCCTTTTTTGTGCATGACCATAAAAAAATTTCTTTTTTAATAATATAGATTGAACTTATTAAAGTATGCTTTTTTCCCTGAAGCTCCATAAGTTTATTTATTGCTTCTTCAGAAGAGCTGGCTTTATCATAAATTTTTTTTTGACAGACTAAAACTTGATCTGACCCAATTATAATTGAATTAGTATATTTGTGTTTTAATGATTCTGCTTTGTTTTTTGCCAGTTCCAAAGAAATAAAAGTTGGAGTTTTTTTCTCTTTTAACAAAGTATTTTTTATACAAGTCTCATTTGTTAAATGTTTTACTGCTTTATATTTAATTTTATATAAATTAAGAATATTTTGTCGTGTTTTACTATTTGAAGCAAGTATAACTTCTGGATTACTTGTTAACAAATTTGTTTTTTCCTTTTTATTCAAAAATTATTCTATTTTATTTAAAATTATACTTTTTTTATTAACATGTTAATTATGAGAGTTTTTTTATTTTTATTTATTAAGTTTTTTTGTTAATAAAGATTTAAACATATTAAATCTTATATAATAAGTTTGACAACATTTAATTAAGATCTTTTCAACATATATTTAATTAATAAAATTGTTTATTATTTGTTAATATTTAGTTAGTCCATTTATAACGAGTACAACAACAACAACAACCATATATATATATAGTAGATGAAAACAAATTTATTAGATATAGTTAGTAAGAAAACACCTATTTGGTTTATGCGTCAAGCAGGGCGATATTTGCCTGAATATCAAAATATTCGGAAAAATAAAAAAAATTTTATGGACTTATGTTTTACGCCTAGATTGGCTAGCGAAATTTCTTTACAACCTATTAAAAGATTTGATCTAGACTTTATAATTCTATTTTCTGATATTTTGGTAATACCTCATATTCTTGGTCAAAAAGTAACTTTTAAAGAAAACATAGGACCTATTTTACAGCCAATTGAAAATATTTCAAAGTTAACTAATGTAAAACCAAATAATTGGATTAATGATTTGTCACCAATATTTGAAACAATAGATTTAATAAAATCTAAATCAGAGAAAAAAGTAATTGGTTTTTGTGGTTCTCCATTTACTGTATTGACCTATATGCTAGAAGGAGGATCTTCTAAAGATCATAAAAAAACAAAGTTGAACTTAATAAATAATTCAGTTCAAATTAATCAGATAATCGAATTATTAGTTGAAATTTCATCACTCTATTTGATAAATCAAATAAAAGCAGGAGCAGAAGTTGTTAAATTATTTGATTCTTGGGCAGGAATACTAGATCAATATTATTATGAAAAATACGTAATAGAACCAAATAAGAAAATCATAAAAAAAGTAAAAAAAGTTTACCCAGAAGTACCAGTAATAGTATTTCCAAAAGGTTCAGGTGAAAAAATTGAAGGTTTTTTGACTAAAGTTCCATGCGATATAATTTCATTAGATAAAGATGTTTCCAACGAGGTTTTATTAATATGTAAAAAAAAAAAAATTATTGTTCAAGGAAATTTGGATCCAATTCGGCTTTTGGCTGGAGGAGATCAACTAGAAAAAAAAACAATTGAAATAATGAAAAAATTTAATAAAAATGATCATATTTTTAATTTATCACATGGTATTTATCCTGATACACCAATACAAAATGTTGAACAAACAATAAAAACAGTAAGAAATTATGAAAAATTTACCAGATAATCATCCAGTTTTACCTAAACCGAAGATTGGTGTGCTTATTATTAATTTAGGAACGCCAGAAGCAACAGATTATTTATCTATGAGAAAGTATTTAAAAGAGTTTTTATCAGATAAAAGAGTAATAGAAATTCCTTCAATTTTATGGAAACCAATTTTAAATCTTTTTATATTAACATTTAGACCTAAAAAATCTGGTAAATTATATGATAAAATTTGGGATAAAAATAAAAATGAATCTCCATTAAAAATAATAACAAGGGAACAGAAGGAAAAATTAAAATTTATATATAAAGAAGATAAAGTAAAAGTAGAATGGGCAATGAGATATGGAAAACCAAGTATTTTCGAAAAGATGAATATGTTAACAGATAATGGATGTAATAGAATATTAATTTTTCCTTTATATCCTCAATATTCGGCATCAACAACTGCGTCAGTAATGGATAAAGTAAATGATTTTATGTATAAAAAAAGATGGCAACCTACAATTAGAACTGTTCCTCCATATTATGATAATCCAATATATATAAATTCTTTAATAAAAAGTATAAAAAAGCATATAAAAAAGTTAACCTGGGTTCCTGACACCTTAATTTGTTCATTTCATGGAATACCAAAAAAATATTTCATGAAAGGAGATCCCTATCATTGTCAATGTGTGAAAACCCAAAGATTAATTAAAGAACAATTAAAAAAAGAATTTAACAATGTAGACTATTGTTTTCAATCTAGATTTGGGCCACAAGAATGGTTACAGCCATATATGATAGACAAGTTTAAAGAGTTAATTAAAAACAATCAAAAAAAAATTTGTGTTATTACTCCTGGATTTGCATCAGATTGTTTAGAAACTTTAGAGGAAATAAAAATTCAAAGCGAAGAAGAGTTTCTTGAATGTGGAGGAGAAAAATTTTCGTATATTCCTTGTTTAAATTCAACAGATATATCTATAAATATGTTAGACGAAATTATAAAAAAAGAATTAAAAGGATGGATATAGAATTACTTTATAATATTTTTAAAGCTTTTCACATAATATTTATGACTACTTGGATGGCAGGATTATTTTATTTACCAAGGTTGTTCGTATATCATTCAATGTCAAAAAAAAGTTCTGAGAAAGATAAAACTTTTCAAATCATGGAAAAAAAATTATTAATGTTTATAATGAACCCCTCATTAATAGGGACATGGTTGTTTGGTTTAGGATTAATTTCGATTAATCTTGAAAATATTCAAACTTGGTTAAAATTAAAAATAATCTTAGTGTTATTTATTACTATCTTTCATATCTACTGTATCCGAGTAATTAAAATGTTTAAAATAGGAAAAAATTATAAAACTGAAAGTTTTTTTAGATTATTTAATGAAATTCCTACAATAATCTTTATTTTTATAGTCTGGTTGGTTGTTTTTAAACCATTCATTTGACAAATACATATTCATAGAATAAATATAGAATTATCTAATTTTTCTATTTCTAAATAAAAAATCAAAACGGAATTCAAATGCATTTAAAAGAATTAAAAAAGAAAAACCCATCAGAACTTTTACAAATCGCTGAAGATTTAAAAGTAGAAAATGCAAGTACTTTGAGAAAGCAAGAAGTTATTTTTGCAATACTCAAACAAATGGCTTTTAATGGTTCAGCTATTTTTGGTGAAGGAGTTCTAGAAATTCTACAAGATGGATTTGGTTTTTTAAGATCGCCAGAAGCAAATTATCTTCCTGGTCCTGATGATATTTATTTGTCACCGGCACAAATTAAATCACATAGCTTAAGAACAGGAGATACTGTTGAAGGAGAAATGCGAGCGCCTAGAGAATCAGAAAGATACTTCGCTATTACTAAAATAGATAAGATAAATTTTGATTCTGTAGAAAAAACAAAGCAAAGAATAAATTTTGATAATTTAACTCCTCTTTATCCTGATGAAAAAATTAATATGGAGATAGAAGATCCAACAAAGAAGGATATTACAAATAGAATAATGGATTTAATTGCTCCTTTAGGTAAAGGTCAAAGAGCATTGATAGTTGCCCCCCCTAGAACAGGAAAAACTGTAATGCTTCAGAATATTGCTCATTCAATAACAACAAATCATCCAGAAGCTTATTTAATAGTTCTATTAATTGATGAGAGACCTGAAGAAGTTACTGATATGATAAGATCTGTTAAAGGTGAGGTAGTATCTTCTACATTTGATGAGCCAGCTGTAAGGCATGTTGCAGTTGCAGAAATGGTTATATCAAAGGCCAAAAGGTTAGTTGAACATAAAAGAGATGTTATTATTCTTTTAGATTCAATAACAAGATTAGCTAGAGCTTATAATACTCAAGTTCCAAGTTCTGGGAAAGTTTTAACTGGCGGAGTGGATGCTAATGCCTTACAAAGACCAAAAAGATTTTTTGGAGCTGCTAGAAATATTGAAGAAGGTGGTTCATTAACTATAATTGGAACTGCATTAGTTGATACTGGCTCAAGGATGGACGAAGTTATTTTTGAAGAGTTTAAAGGAACTGGAAATTCTGAAATTATTTTAGATAGAAAACTTTCTGATAAAAGAGTTTTTCCTTCAATTGATGTAACGAAATCTGGCACAAGAAAAGAAGAGCTTTTAGTTAACAAAGATGATTTATCAAAAATGTGGGTCTTAAGGAAGATTTTAATGCCTATGGGAGTTACAGATTCAATGGAGTTTTTGATTGACAAAATCAAAAGTTCTAAAACAAATTCTGATTTTTTCAATTCAATGAATAGTTAAATTATAACCTTAAGTCTCTTAAGACAGGATTCCAAATCAGTTATTGATTGTAAAGGCAGAGAGCAATTAAAGTTTTTGCAAACAATTACTGAAGTCTCAAATTTTTTCATGTTTTGAAGTGATGGAAATAGTTTTATTTTCTCAATTGAATCAATGTTAAATTTTGTAAAATTGTAAGACTTTATTGTATCAAAAAACGATATGAAATCCTTATATAATTTTGAATTCTTTTTCCCTTTAATAATATAAATACAAGTATTACTCTTAATATCTTCATATAGACTTAATAAACTTGCGTGTGAAATTGGCCCTTTTTGAACTTCTTCAAAAAATGAATTAGCAATTGTATTGGCTTTATGAAAGTATTCATTGCTACTGTCGAATGAAGACATCTTATTAAGAGCCTTTGCTATTAATGTGTTGCTATTTATTATTGCTCCATCATTGATTACTTTTGGTCTCAATAGGAGGTTTGATTCTGATGAAGATGTAAAAAAAAACCCACCATCATTTTTATCCCAAAACTCAGATAATAAAGTCGACAAAATAATATCGAACTGTTCTTTATAATATATATTTAAGGTTTTTTCATATAATACTGAAGACGAATATAAAAGAAAGCCATAATCGTCTAAAGTGCCTTTGTGCATTCTTTTTCCTTTATTATATGAGTGGTATAAATTATTGCCATCAAGCATATTTTTTAATAAATTATTGTATGTTTCTTCGGCTAACTTTAGCCAAGAACTTATTTTGAAAACATCACTGGCTTCACATAAGGAGGTTATAAGCAAGCTGTTCCAGTCTGTCAGTATTTTATCATCTCTTTTTGGTTTTAATCTTTTTTCCCTTAAATTAAATAACTGTAATCTTAATTTAATCATTCTTGAGGAGTAAAAAATATCATCAGAATAATTACTAATATTTAAAATATTTTTATTCTCCCAATTTCCATCAGCAGAAACATTATAATTTTTTTTAAAAAATAACGAATCATTTTTGAATGTAGTATTTATCTCATTTTCTGACCAAACATAAAAGTCACCCTCATGACCTCCTGGAGTATCTGCATCATAGCTGGAACAAAAACATTTTATTTCTCCAACCATATCTCTCTTTATCCACTGTATCGTTTCTTTTACACGATTTTCATATAGCAATTTTCTCTTTTTTTTAAAACCATAAGCTAGAGACTCTATAAATAAAGCATTATCATATAGCATTTTTTCAAAGTGAGGCACTAACCAGGTTTCGTCTACAGAATATCTAGAAAGACCTCCACCAATGTGATCATAGATCCCTCCCAATGATATTTTATCTAACGTTTTTTCCCAAGCTTTTGATGATTTAGAATCATTTTTTCGAATAAGAGAATTAATTATAGAAAAATGTGGAAATTTTGGTGCCCCTTTTAATCCTCCATTTATAAAATCTATAAAATTTAATATTGTATTATGGGATTCTTGATATATTTTCTTTTTGTTAGATGATTTATTAGCTTTGATTGTAGAAATTCTTTTTAAGACTGGTATTAATTTTGTTATATTTGCTTCAATTTTTTCAATCTCATTGTACCATAAATTAGATATGGCCATTAGTACACTTTTAAAACTTGGTCGACCATACATTGATGTTTTAGGAAAATATGTTCCTCCCCAAAATGGCTTTTTTTCGGGCGTTAAAAATATTGATAATGGCCATCCACCTTGTTCTCCCATAAGTGCTAGAGCATTTTGATATATTAAATCAATATCAGGCCTTTCTTCTCTATCTACTTTTACAGATATAAAATTTTCATTAATTATTTTTGCTGTTTCTTTATCTTCGAAGCTTTCATGAGCCATAACATGACACCAATGACAAGAAGCATAACCAATTGATAGAAAAATAGGTTTTTTTAATTTTTTTGCAGTTTCAAAAACGTCTTCAGACCATGCATTCCAAAAAACAGGGTTATTTTTATGTTGTTCTAAATAAGGGCTTGTTTGATTTTTGAGATTATTTTTCAAAATTTAACTTTTCATTTATTGGATTTTTTTCATTTAATATAATATAAAAACTATGATTCATAAATCAAAAGATACAATTTTTGCACTCTCCTCACCCTGGGGCATGTCTGCTATTTCAGTTATTAGAATTTCTGGTCAAAAGTCATTAAGTGTTTTATTAAAGCTTTGTAAAAGGCCAAAACTAAAACCAAGATTTTTATATTATTCTAATATTTATGATGAGAATGAACTTGTTATAGACAAATCTGTTATAATATTTTTCAAAGGACCAAAATCCTTTACAGGTGAAGATATGATTGAGCTTCATGTTCATGGAGGTAAAGCTGTTATATCAAAAATTTTAGATACGCTTGAAAAAATTAGCGACCTAAGATCTGCAGAGCCGGGAGAATTTTGTAAAAAAGCTTTTTTTAATAGAAAAATAGGATTAATTGAAGCTCAAGGAATCAATCAATTAATTCTTTCAGAAACAGAACAACAGAGAAAAGCAGCTGTGGATCAAAGTTTTGGCAATTTATCAACAGTTTTTTTAGAGTGGAAAAAAAAATTACTTGAAATATCAGCAATTCTAGATGCTCAGATAGAGTTTGCTGATGAAGATGAAAATATAATTAATTCAACTACTAAAAAATCTATTAAAAATTTAATTAAAGAATTGATAAATACTTATAATATATCAAGAAGTTCAAAACAAATAGTAGATGGAACAAATATACTGATTTTTGGACCACCAAATGCAGGAAAATCAAGTTTATTCAACTTAATAAATCAGGAAGAAAAATCAATAACTACTAATATAGAGGGCACTACAAGGGATTTGATTTATTCTTCAATTGATATAAGAGGCTTCAAAACTACTTTTGTAGATTCTGCTGGATTAAGGGAACCGAAGGATCAGGTGGAAAAAATTGGAGTTTTTAAAACTAGGGGAAAAATTAAAAGTACAGGCCAATTAATGCTTGTATTATCACCTGATTCTTTAAACCAGAGAAATGCAAGCTTCTTGAATAAAACTTTAAACAAATTAAACAATAAAAATATTTTTATAGTTTTTAATAAAACTGATCTTGATTTTGAAAAAAAACAAAAAAATAATTGGCAAAAAAAAGTTCCTAAGTTGATGGATTATCCGTCATATACTATATCTAGCCTTTTCTTTAAAAATGACCACAAAATGTATGAAAAATTTATTTCGTTTATTGTTAAGCATATAATTAAAGTTGACAATGAACTAAATGAGAATTACTTTTTTAGCGAGACTAGGCAAATAGAGCATTTAAAAAAAACAATAACCTTTTTAAAATCTGCTCTTAATGTTTCATACGAGATTGAGCTATGTTCTGAAGAGTTGCGATTAGCTTCTAAAGAATTAGAAAAAATTAATGGTAATATCGATTATGAAAATAAGCTTGATATAATTTTTAAGAAATTTTGCATAGGAAAATAAAATGTTTCATGTGAAACAAAATACTGAAAATTTTGATGTAATTGTCATTGGAGGAGGACATGCTGGGGTAGAGGCCGCTATTGCTTCGAGTCGTTTAGGGGTTAAAACAGCAATTGTCACATTCAGTAAATCTGATTTAGGCGCCATGTCTTGTAACCCTGCAATGGGAGGTTTAGGCAAGGGACATTTAATTAAAGAAATAGATGCGTTAGGAGGCGCCATAGGACTCGCATCAGATGCAGCAGGAATACAGTTTAGACTTTTGAATAGAACAAGAGGGGAGGCAGTCAGAGGGCCAAGAGCTCAGATGGACAGGGATTTGTATAAAAAAGAAATAAAAAAGATTCTTAAATTAGAAAAAATAAAAATAATTGAAGATGAGCTTGTGAACATTTTTCTTAATGAAAAAAAACAGAATTTTGGAAAAAAAAAAATACAATCAATTGAACTTTCTTCTTTGGGAAAAATATTATGTAAATGTTTGATTATAACCACAGGAACTTTTTTAAAAGGAAAAATTCATTGTGGTAAAAAAACTTGGGCGGCCGGCAGATTAGGATCTAAGCCGTCTATAAAACTTGCAAATTTTTTTAAAAATGAAAAATTTTGCATAAAGAGATTAAAGACTGGAACACCACCGAGAATATTATCCGAAAGCATTAACTTTAAAAAATGTATAGTTCAACCTGGAGATAAAATACCAGAACCATTTTCTTTCTTAACAAAAAAAATTAAAACAAAACAAATAGATTGTTACATAACTCATACAAGTCCAGAAGGCCATAAAATAATTAAAGATAACATACTTTGCTCGCCGATTTACAGTGGTGCAATAAAAAGCAAAGGGCCCAGATATTGTCCTTCTATCGAGGATAAAATTATAAGGTTTAGTGAAAAAAATAATCATCAAATTTTTCTTGAGCCTGAGACAAGAGAAAATAAAATAATATATCCTAATGGCATTTCAACAGCTTTGCCTAAGGAGGTTCAGGAAAAATTTTTAAAAACTATACCTGGACTTGAAAATGCTATTATTGATAATTATGGTTATGCTATCGAGTATGATTCAATTAATAGCAATGAAATAGAGCCATCATTTGAGACAAAAAAAATAAATGGTTTGTTCCTAGCAGGGCAAATAAACGGAACAACTGGCTATGAAGAAGCTGCAGCTCAAGGATTGCTCGCTGGCATTAATGCTGCAAATAGGATTATGGATCGAGTTCCCTTTGTTTTGACAAGGGCAGAGGCTTATCTGGGCGTTTTAACAGATGATCTCATAAGAGGAGGTTTTAGTGAGCCCTACAGAATGTTCACGTCAAGAGCTGAATATAGAATTCAGTTGAGGTCTGATAATGCAGATGAAAGATTAACAGATAAATCTATAAAAATTGGCCTAGCATGTAAAAAGAGGCAAATTGAGTGGTTAAAGAAAAAAGATAGACTGGCAAAAGCAAAATCAGTGCTTTTAAAAAATAAAGCTTCTCCTCAAAAAATAACAGCCGCTGGTTTGAAAACTAATCATGACGGCAGATTAAGAAATGGTTATGAAGTTCTGGGTTATAATAATTCATCTTGGAATATAATTTTAAAGCTGTGGCCTAAAATTTCATCTATAAGGTTAAATAAAAAAGAAAAAGAACAATTGAGAGTTAATGCCTTTTATCAAAAGTATATATCAAGGCAAAATTTAGAAATTGAATCCTTAAAAAATGACTCAAAACTTTTAATTAAAGAAAATTTAGATTTTTCAAGTTGTCCTGGACTTTCAACTGAAATAAAAGATGTTTTAAGTATAAATCAACCAAAGAGCATAGGGGAGGCTTCAATGTTGCCTGGAATGACCCCTGCAGCTGCAAGTCTATTGTTGAGGTATTTAAAGAAGAGCTGAAGAATGAATGAAGGTGAACAAAGGGATTTTTTTAGAAAATCATTTAATGTTTCACATGAAACAATGATTAATTTTGATAAATATTTAGAAATATTAGTTAACTATCAAGAAAAATTTAATTTAATAGGAAAAGGTACTTTAAAAAAAATATGGATAAGACATTTTTGTGATTCAGCAATGTTATTAAATCCAATATTAAATGACTTTAAATCTTTAAAAAAAACTACTGTTCTTGATATTGGTTCGGGAGCAGGCTTCCCAGGGTTGGTTCTTGCAATTTTATTGATGGAAAAAAAAAGGCGATTTAAGGTTAGTTTGATTGACTCTAACTTAAAAAAAATAAATTTCTTAAGAGAACTAGTTTTAACACTTAATTTAAATGTTGAGATTATTCATTCAAGAGTGGAGAAAGTTCTAGGAAGAAAGTTTGATGTGATAACTTCTAGGGCAGTTACATCACTGGATAAGTTAATGCAAATTTCAAAACCTTTTTGTCAGAGTAAGTCTATGATGTTTTTTTTAAAAGGAAAAACGTGGGAAAATGAGGTTAAAATAATAAAAAAAAAGTGGAAGTTTGACAAAATTGTTGTTAAGAATAACCTTGATGTTGAAAATTCTGGCGGTGTAATTTTAATTATTAAATCGCCAATTCACAAAAAAAGCGCTTAGTTAATGAGAACAGTATTTTCAGTAGTAAATCAAAAAGGCGGAGTAGGAAAAACTACAACTGCAGTTAACCTAGCAACAGCTCTTTCTATAACTGGTAAAGCGTGCGTCGTTGTCGACCTAGACCCACAAGGGAACGCAAGTACTGGGTTCGCAATAACGTCAGAACAGAGAAATCCAGGAACATATGAAGTTTTAATACAAAAATCTTCAATTATTGATTCAATTAGAGCTACGGAAGTTTCAGGATTAGGAATTGTTCCTTCTAGAGTTGAACTTTCAAAAGTTGAGAGTGAAGTTCACGGAATGAAAAACAAAGAATATTTATTAAAAGAGGCAATTGATTCATTGCCCGAACGTTATAATGCAATTATAATAGATTGTCCTCCAGGATTAGGTATTTTAACAACTAATGCACTTGTTGCATCAGATAGAGTGTTAGTTCCACTACAATGCGAATTTTATGCCCTTGAAGGATTAAGCCAGATTTTAAGGGTTGTTAAAAGAGTAAAAAAAGAATTAAACCCTTCATTAAACTTAGACGGAATTCTTTTAACAATGTATGATCCAAGAAATAAATTAAGTTTTCAGGTTGAGGAAGATGTTAGAGAAGTTATGGGTGGAGTAGTTTATAAAACTATTATTCCAAGAAATATTAAAATTTCAGAATCTCCTTCACATGGAAAACCTGTTCTTTTGTATGACCATAAATGTATAGGCTCAGAGGCCTATTTAAATTTAGCAGCTGAAATTTTACAAAAAGGAAATTTCGGAGGATTATTAAAAAAAAATGTTTCTAATTAGAGGTATTTAAAATGAGAGTAAAAAAACGTAAATCTAAAGTAAAAAAATTGGGCAAAGGACTCTCTTCATTATTGGTTAAAGATGAAGAATTAGCTTCGATTGTAAAAAAACAAGGGAGGCCAAAAAAAATAGAGCCTGGAGAGTATAAGAAAAATATAAAAAAGTTCTCTTTTGTACCTAACGATTCAAGTACACAAAAATCTATAAGAACACATTTACTTGTTCCTGGAAAGTTCCAACCTAGGAAAAACTTTAATTCCGAAGAAATTGAGGAGCTATCTGAATCAATTATACAAAATGGTATATTGCAACCTATTTTAGTTAGGCCAATGAATAGTACAAAGGGTAGTTCATATGAAATCATAGCTGGAGAAAGAAGATGGAGAGCAGCACAAATAGCGAAACTGCATGAAGTACCAGTAATAGTAAGAAATTTTGATGATGAAACGTCATTGGGTGTTGCTTTAGTTGAAAACCTTCAAAGGACTGACCTAAATATAATTGAAGAAGCTGAGGGCTATAGATTGCTGATGAATAAATTTGAATATACTCAAGAAAAACTTTCCAAACATATTGGTAAGAGTAGAAGTCATATTGCAAACCTTTTAAGACTTTTATCCTTGTCATCAAATATAAAAAAACAACTTATAATGAAAAAAATTTCATATGGTCATGTCAGAGCAGTTTTAACTATTGATAACGATTCTGCTAATGATGTGATTAACGAAATTATAAAAAAAGGTTTAAGCGTTAGACAAACAGAAAATATTGTTAGAAAAATAAAAAAATCAAATATTTTTAATCCCCAAAATGGAAAAGTTTCTTTGGAAGAAGACCCAAACATAATTGCTCTTGAAGCAAGTTTAACAGGTATACTTGGGTTAAAAGTAAAAATAAATCAAAGCTCAAAAAACAAAGGATGCCTTTCAATTTTTTATAATAATTTAGATCAAATAGAGCCGATAATTGATAAATTAAGATGGAAGCCTAAATAGACTTAATAATCTTGTTTGCTAACCTTGTTATTGAAAATAGAATATAATTTGTCAGAACGTCAGATTGAGAAGGGTTTGACTTAATTTTTATTTCAGCTAACAAAAGTTTTTTTACAATCTGATCAATTCTTTTTAATGGCCAGTTTTTAACCTGTTCAAGATACTCTCTTTCATTTTTAAAAAAAATAGGTGGGTAGGTAGACTTGATAGCTTTTTCGTAGGAATTAAATTCATTAAAGTAGGATTTTGTAAGTAGAATTTTATGAAAATGTTTTGAAACTGCACTTATAATACTAAGGTTTGGAATTCCATTTTTTGAAACTTGATTAAATAGTTTATCTAAAATTTTTATTTTTCCTGATACAATTGCATAAACAAGCTTTTCCAATTCAAAGTTTATTGATTCACTAACTATAGAAACAAATTCCTTTTCATTAATTTTTCCTTTACTAAAGAGGAATAGTTTAATTTTTTCTAATTCTTGGTATAAGAGATTTCTATTATGTTTAAAGTTAATAGCGAGATAATTAATTAAGCTATTATCAATATGTAAATGTTCTTGTGCTAAATTTTCAGAAATAATTTTTCTACTATCTTGAACAGAATCCTCATAAGATGCCACGATACAAAGATTAGAGTCTTTTTCAAATAATTTTCTCGTAAAGCTTGATTTCTTGAGTTCCTCAGTTTTAATAATTATTTTACAACCTTTTGAATTGATTATTTTTTCAATATTTAAAGTTTTCAATAGCTTGTCTGGATTAGATAAAGAAATTATTAAAACTTTTTTTTTACCAAAAATATCATCGGAATACATATAATCTTCGATAAGATTACTATTTTTAATATTTTCTATATTACAATTTATTTGATCTACTGGAATAGAGCTACTATTAGATAGCATTTTAATATACTGATTAATTAACTCATCTGATTTTCCTTGATTTGGTCCATAAAAAACATAACAATTAAAAGATTCGAGTTTTTTAATATTTAAAGGAAATTGATTTGAATTTACTATCAAGGATATATCTTTCTTGAGAAGCCTCTAAGGGTAAGAGTTAGTGTAGCTATCTCATTAGCTAATATTTTTAAAACATTTTTATTTGCAGTTTCTTCAGCGACTAAATTTGCATAAGCGCTCTCGCCAAAATCAAAACTTGATTGTTTTTCAACAGTACCTTTTGTTACTAATCCCTTGGCATCATAAAAAGCAAAATCAATATTGTATTTGACACCATATTTGGTAGTTGTTAAGTCTTTTTGCAGTCCTAAACCAAATTTAGATTTAGTCATTGCAATAATAAGTTTCAATTTAGAGGGTTTTGAATTAGGTGTGTGTAATCTCTCTGATAAAAGGTTTTTCATTATTTGGATATCTGAAGGAGCAGGTTCTTTTGTTTTAACAATAATATTAATCTTATAATTAAGTACTTTTTTCATGTCTGAGTATAAAGGTTGAAAACCACAGCTATTTAGAAAAACAAACAAGAAAATAAATATGAGTCTATTAAATAATTTCATTTTATTACAAAATTAATAATTTTATTTTTTATATAAATTGTTTTAATTGGCTCTTTAAGCAAGAAAGAGTTTAATTCTTTTTGTTCTTTTAAAATTTTAATCACAGTATCTTGATCACTATTAAAAGGAACATTTAAAATGACTTTTTTCTTTCCATTTACTTGAACTACAAGGTTCACTTGTTCTTTGTTGAGATAGCTTTTATTTATTTGAGGCCATGAAATGTTACTTAATCCTGTTTTTAATCCTCCAAAAAATGCAATTTCCTCAGAAAAATGAGGAGTAAATAAAAAGATTAACCTTAAATATATAGACCATGAAAAATCATTAAAAGCCTTATTTTTTGAATATTTTAAAGAGAATAATTTATTAGAAATTTCTCGTAATCTTGCAATAGAGGAATTAAAATGTTGATTAACAATGTCATTTGTGTATTTATCAATTGTCATGTGTAAAAAAATTAAATTTTCATAATATATATCCTCTTTTTTCATTTTAAAATCATTAGAATCAGTAAAACTAAAATCATTTTTATAAAGATATAAATAAACTTTACTTAGATACTTAAAAATTGCTTTTGCTCCTTCATCTGACCATTCTAAATCTCTTTCAGGAGGAGAATCAGACATCATAAAGAGTCTTGCAGTATCTGCTCCATATCTTGTTATAATACTTTCAGGATCAATAATATTTTTTTTTGATTTACTCATTTTTTCAGAGCGGCCTTTATAAATTTCAATATTATTTAAGTTGAAGTATTTTTTATCTTTTTTAATAACGTCTTTAGGCTCAACCCATTGAGAATCCTTAGTTTTGAAAGTTTCATGACATACCATGCCTTGAGTAAGTAAACTTTTAAAAGGTTCTTTTGGTATGTTATAACTGCAGGTATTAAGTGCTCTTACAAAGAATCTTGAGTAAAGCAGATGAAGAATAGCGTGTTCTATTCCACCAACATATTGATCTACAGGCATCCAATAATTTACAGCATCAATATCGAATCCAGAATTTTCATTTCTTGGAGAACAGAATCTTAAAAAATACCACGATGAATCAACGAAAGTGTCAAGTGTATCTGTTTCTCTGATAGCTTTCATTCCTGTTGAAGGGCATTTGGTATATTTCCAAGTAGGATGATTACTTAGAGGGTTTCCTCCTTTAGAAAAGTCAACATCATCAGGAAGGATTACTGGTAATTCATTTTCAGGTACAGTGATAATTTCGCCATCTTCTCTATACATAATTGGAATTGGACAACCCCAGTAACGTTGTCTTGAAACTCCCCAATCTCTTAATCTAAATGACGTTTTTCTTCTGCCAAGTTTCAAGTTTTCAATTTTTTTAGTTATTAATTCTTTTGCAGATTTAACTTCAATTCCATCAAGGAAATCTGAGTTAACCATAAAACCTTGATCTGAAATATTTTCAATAGGAGTATTTTTATTAATAACCTTCTTTACAGGTAAGTTGTATTTTTTTGCAAATTCAAAATCTCTTTCGTCGTGAGCAGGACAACCAAATACTGCTCCAGTTCCATATTCCATGAGAACAAAGTTAGCAAAATATATTGGAAGCTTAATTCCTTTGATAAAAGGATGGTTAGCAAACAACTTCGAATTATATCCGATTTTTTCTGAAGTTGATAAACTTTCTTCAGTAGAACTTGAAATTTTACATTTACTATAAAATTCATTAAATGATTTTACAGTACTATATTTTGTAGATAGGGGGTGATTAATTGCTAAGGCTATGAATGAGGCTCCAAATATTGTTTCAGGTCTTGTAGTAAAGACATTAATAGATGATTTTTCATTAGTTAGAGAGAATTTAATTTCAACGCCTTCAGATACTCCAATCCAATTTTTTTGCATTATTTTAACTTTACTTGGCCAATTATCTAAGCTATCTAAATCTGAAAGAAGTTCATTAGAAAACTTAGAAATTTTAAAAAACCATTGAGACAATTTTTTTGAAACAACGTCAACTCCTGAACGCCAACCTTTTCCATCAATAACCTGTTCATTTGCTAAAACGGTATTATCAACAGGGTCCCAATTTACAAAACTATCTTTTTTATATGCCAAACCATTTTTATATAAATCAATAAAGAATTTCTGCTGGTGTTTGTAATAATCGGGAGAACTGGTAGAAATTTCTCTATTCCAATCAATTGATAAACCCATACTTGCTAATTGAGACCTCATTTTTTTTATATTTTGATATGTCCAGCTTTTTGGATTAAGCTTATTTTCAATCGCAGCGTTTTCTGCAGGCATCCCGAAACTATCCCAGCCCATGGGGTGTAATACATTATAGTCATTTGACTTATAAAATCTAGCTAACACATCACCAAGGGTATAATTTCGAACATGTCCCATGTGAATTTTTCCTGAAGGGTATGGAAACATTTCAAGTATATAGTATTTTTTTTTCTTACACGTAATTTTTTGAGCAACAAAGTTACATTGGTCTTTCCAAATTCTTTGCCATTTTTTTTCAATTCTTTGAGGATCGTAAGCACTCATTTTACTAATTTAATTTTTGCCAAAGTTTTTCATTTTATTAAAATGAGTTATACCACCAAATCCTTTCAAAAACTTATTTTTTATCAATGGATAGTTTTTTTTAGTTATTCCTCCTAGAGCGAAAATCAAAGAAGTTGGATATTTAGAAAGATTGATGAATTTGATTCGATTTAAAGGCCGCATATTTTTATGTGATTTTGTTTTAAAGACAGGAGAAATAAATATAAAACTGAAATTAAGAGACATTGAAAGTTTAATTTCTTTGAGACTATGAACAGAAGTTGAAAGAGTTAGTTGATTCTTGTACTTGAATATTGAAATCCTTGTGTTCAGGCTCATATCTTTAAGATTAATAGGAAGGTATAGTCCAAAAGCTCTATATTTAATTGCCCAATAAAAAGAAGGATATATCAAAAAAGGTATTTTTTTTTTTTTACAAATTAGAACGTATTTCTGAATCTTAGATAATTCTTG
>NZFI01000018.1:0-20992 GCA_002690595.1 Rickettsiales bacterium | reverse complement strand
GTTGGTAAAGGAGTTTGCTTTGATACTGGAGGTTTAAATATAAAAACTGGAAACGGTATGATATTGATGAAGAAAGATATGGGAGGAGCCGCAAATTGTATTGGTTTAGCGAAAATGTTGATGAAAAGTAATCTTGATATAAATTTAAAAGTTTTTCTTGGACTTGTTGAAAACTCAATCTCTAGTAAGTCAATGAGACCATCAGATATAATTAAAAGTAGAAAAAAGACTTTTGTTGAAATTAGGGATACTGATGCAGAAGGAAGATTAGTTCTTGCAGATGCTCTTAGTTTTGCTTCAGAATTTAGTCCAGATTTGATAATTGATATGGCAACTCTTACAGGTTCATCAAGAGTCGCATTAGGCACAGAAGTTCCAAGTTTTTTTTCAAACAATGAACAAATAGCTAATCTCTTAATAAGATTTTCAAAAGAGACTGGAGACCCTTTATGGCAATTACCTTTATGGAAAAATTATTTAAACCTACTAGAATCAGAACACGCAGATACTAGCAATATTGGTAAAGGGATTTATGGAGGTGCAATAACTGCAGCACTTTTTTTACAAAAGTTTGTTGATAGTCAAATCCCTTGGATTCATATTGATATGATGGCTTGGAGTAGTAATAAAAGTTTAACTTCTTATTATGGTGGTGAAGCAATGTCAATCAGATGTCTCTTTGAGTTAATAAAGTATATTTCAAGAAATTAATTTAAAAACGCAGCATTGATTAGTTCTTTAGTATATTTATTTTCAGGACTATTAAAAATTACTTTTTTATCACCAAATTCTATGCACTTTCCGTCCTTCATTACAAGTATTTTATCTGAAATAGCTTTAATTATTTTTAAATCATGACTTATAAAAATATAACTCAAATTATGTTTATTCTGTAGCTTCAATAAAAGATCGACTATTTGAGATTGAACAGTCATATCTAGAGCGCTTGTAGGCTCATCTAAAATAATTAATTCTGGCTTTAAGATTAATGCTCTAGCTATTGCAATTCTTTGCCTTTGACCTCCTGAAAATTCATGCGGATACCTATTAAGCATATTCTTTTCTAATCCCACCTCATGTATTATTTCTTCTATCAAAGTTAAATTTTGAGACTTATTATTTAATATTTTATGAATCGAAAGTCCTTCCGAAATTATCTCAGAAATTGTCATTCTTGGACTTAATGAAGCAAATGGATCTTGAAAAATAATTTGGATATCTTTTCTGAGAGGCCGAAAATTTTTTTCATTAAGTCTTGAAATAAGATTATTTTTAAATTTTATTTCACCGGTAAAAGGTATTAACTTTATTAATGCTTGAGCAAGAGAGCTTTTCCCACTTCCACTTTCTCCAACTATACCTAATGTTTTTCCTTTATTTAAGGTGAAATTTATATTATTTACAGCATGAAAAAATTTTAATGGTTTCCAGAAATTTTTCTTTTTAAGTTTGTATCGAACATTAATATTCTTTACTTCTAAGATCTCACTATTTTTTCGTTTCAAAAAATTTTTTATTCTTGGCTCTGAATTTATAAGAGTTTTTGTATAAGAATGTTTTGGTTTTTTGAAAATATTAGAGGTTTTCCCTTGTTCAACTATTATACCATTTTTCATCACACATACCCTATCTGAAACTTTTTTAACAATACCTAAATCATGAGTAATTAACAGAAGTGACATTTTGAATTTTTTCCTCAAATCATTTAATAATTCAAGAATTTGTTTCTGAATAGTAACGTCTAGAGCAGTTGTAGGTTCATCAGCTATTAACAAATCTGGCCTATTAGATATAGCCATAGCAATCATAATTCTTTGTCTTTGTCCTCCAGATAATTGGTGAGGATAACTAACAAGTTTTTCTTTAATATCTTTGATTCCAACAACTTGCAAAAGTTCTTCACATTTTTTTCTTTGATTATCTTTTTCCGAAAAAGAATCTTTAAAACATTCACATATTTGTTTTTCAACTGTATGAAGTGGATTTAAAGAGGTCATGGGTTCTTGAAATATTATTGAGATTTCTTTTCCTCTTAATTTCATCATTTCTTGCTCATTTAAAGATAGGATTTCTTTATTCTTAAAAAAAATTTTTCCGGAAATATTAGTTTTAGAATTTTGTGTTATTAATTGCATTAATGATAGAGCTGTAACTGATTTTCCAGATCCACTTTCACCTACAATTGAAAAACATTCACCTTTCATAATCTTAAAATTACTATTTTTTACTGCATTAATTTTTTGATCGTTAACTTCAAAATTAATTTTAAGATCTTCTATTTTTATCAAGGTTTCCAACTTACATTACCTTTCTTGGATCAAAAGCATCCCTGACTGCTTCTCCAATAAAAACTAATAAACTTAATTGTAATGATAATGTCACAAAAGCAGAAAGTCCCAGCCAAGGAGCCTGAAGATTTGATTTTCCTTGAGCAACCATTTCTCCCAAAGATGGAGAACCAGGAGGCAAACCAAATCCAAGAAAATCAAGAGAGGTTAATGTTGCAATTGAACCAGATAATATAAAAGGTAAGAGTGTTAATGTTGCAACCATCGCATTCGGTAAGACATGTCTAAACATAATCATAAAGTTTCCAACACCTAAAGCTCTTGCAGCTTTAACATATTCAAAGTTTCTTCCTCTAAGAAATTCAGCCCTTACAACTCCCTCAAGAGACATCCAACTAAAAAGTAGCATAATAAATAATAAAACCCAAAAGCTAGGCTCAATAAAACTTGCTATAATAATAAGTAAAAATAAAACTGGTAAACCTGACCATATTTCTACAAATCTTTGTCCTAAAAGATCTATTTTACCACCAAAATATCCCTGTATTCCACCAATTGTAACCCCTAATATAGTAGAGAGGAAAGTTAATATTAAACCAAAAAATACAGATATTCTAAAACCATATATAAGACGAGCAAGAACATCTCTTCCTTGATCATCGGTACCAAGATAATTTTCTAAAGTTGGCGGTGAAGGTGAAGGGACCTCTAAATCATAATTAATTGTATCAAAAGAATATTCAATCAGAGGCATTAAAAAAAACCCATCTTTTTTAATTAAACTTTTCACATAAGGATCTTTGTAATCTGCTTCTGTTTCAAACTCTCCACCAAAAAAAGTTTCAGGAATTTTTTGAATGATTGGAAAAAATACTTTTTTATCATAAAAAATAAAGATCGGTTTATCATTCGCAATGAAATCTGCAAATAAAGAAATTAAAAATAAAAATAAAAAAACTATACTTGAAAAATAACCTCTCCTATTTGATTTGAAATTTTTAATTCTTCTAATTGTTATTGGTGAAAATTTATACATTTTATCTAGTTTCAAAATCAATTCTTGGATCAATAATCATATATGTTAAGTCACTTATAAGTTTTAAAAGAAGTCCAATTAAAGTAAATATGTAAAGACTTCCAAAAACTACTGGATAATCTCGACCTAGAGCAGCTTCAAAACCTAGCAGGCCTAGTCCATCCAAAGAAAATATAACTTCAATCAAAAGAGAAGAGGTAAAAAGAATACTTATAAAAGCTGCTGGAAATCCTGAGATTACTATTAACATAGCATTTCTAAATACATGACCATATAAAACTTTTTTTTCACTCAAGCCCTTTGACTTAGCTGTCATAACATATTGTTTGTTAATTTCATCTAAAAATGCATTTTTTGTTAGCATTGTTAAACTTGCAAAACCTCCAATAACCATTGCTAATACTGGAAGGGCTAAGTGCCAAAAGTAATCCAAAATTTTATTTAATAAAGAGAGTTGTTGCCAATTATCTGAAACTAAACCTCTGAGAGGAAATATATCAAAATAGCTACCACCTGCAAAAATAACTATTAAAAAAATTGCAAATAAAAACCCAGGAATTGCATAACCAACAATTATAAAAGAAGAAGTATAAAGATCAAATTTAGTTCCATCTTTAACTGCTTTTTTAATTCCTAATGGAATAGAAATTAAATAAATAATAAGAGTTGTCCAAAGACCCAAGGAGATAGAAACAGGTAGTTTCTCTTTAATTAAATCTATAACCTTTTTATCTTTATAAAAGCTTTCACCAAAATCAAAAAATAAATAATTTTTTATCATTTCATAAAATCTCTCTAATGGAGGTTTGTCAAATCCATACTGTTTTTCAAGTTCTTTTATCAAATCAGGATCTATTCCTTGTGAGCCTCTATACTTTGATTGATTAAAGTTTGATTGAACTTTATTTTGCGAAACTTGTCCTTGTTCCCCCCCAGATGAACTAAA
Source organism: Rickettsiales bacterium (assembly GCA_002690595.1). Lineage (GTDB taxonomy): Bacteria > Pseudomonadota > Alphaproteobacteria > Methylaequorales > Methylaequoraceae. Next base: position 16,722 of record NZFI01000018.1, on the reverse strand, counting down.
CTTTTGTGTTAATGAAACATCATTTCCTTTAATCTGAGCTATAGCTTTTTCAACAGGACCACCTGGGGCTGCTTGTATAATTAAAAAATTAACAGTCAGTATTCCCAATAAGGTAGGAATAATTAGAAACAAGCGTTTTAAAATATATGAAAACATTTAGTTTTTCTTTCTTAAACGAAATAAGATAATTAGAGGGATTATTATAATTATAAAGTAAGCTAGGTTTAAAGATTTTTCATTATTATTTTTATCATTTAATTCAATATTACCTAGTGCTTTATCTTTTTTAGAATCATACCACCAAAAATCAAAGCCTAAATCATATTTTGGTGAAATTTGGGGTCTTGAAAGTTTGTTCCAATAAGCTACTCTATAATGTTCGATATGAAACTGTGGTATCATAAAATAATTAAATAAAAGTACTCTATCTAAAACTCTGGTGAAGTTAACTAACTCTTTTCTTGTTTTTGCACTAATTAATTTCCCTATAATTTCATCAATTACAGGATCTTTTACTCCCACAATATTCATACTTCCTGTTTGATCTGCTGCTGCAGAACCCCACCAATTTTTTTGTTCATTTCCAGGTGAGAGTATAGAGCCGAAGTTTGCAACCACCATATCGAAGTCATACTCTTCTAATCTTTTTTGATATTGAGAATCATCTTGAACTGTTCTTATTGAAACGTTTATACCTAATTTTTTGAAATTTCTTTTTAAAGGAAGGACTATTCTCTCAAACAGAGGAGATCTCAGAAGAATCTCAAACTGTAGGGTATCTCCAGTAATTTTATTAACTAAAATATCATTCTTAATTACCCACCCTTCTTTTTTAAGTATTCTTCTTGCTATCCTTAAATTATTCCTTATTCCACCTTCATTATTATCAGTTCTAGGTGGTTCAAAAATATTATCAAACACTTCATTTGGAATTTTTCCTTTATAATTATTAAGAATTTTTAACTCTTCTTTATTTGGTAATCTTTGTGAGGATAATTCAGAATTATCAAAATAGCTTTTTGTCCTAGTATATGCTCCATAAAATAAATTTTTATTAGACCACTCAAAATCAAATGCATAACTTAATGCTTTTCTAACATTAGGGTTTGTAAAAAATGGTTTACGAAGATTAAATGCGAACCCCTGCATTCCACTTGGTCTCTCATACTTAATTTCCTCAATAATAACCTGTCCTTTTTCTCGAGCCTTAAATTTATAGGCAGTAGCCCAATTTTTAGAAGAGTTCTCAAGTTTAAAATCATAAGCACCAGATTTGAATGCCTCTAATGCAACAGTTTCATCTCTGTAATAATCTGTTTGAATTTCATCAAAATTATATCTCCCGCGATTAACATTAATATTTTTCCCCCAATAGTTTTTATTTTTCTTTAGTGTTATACTTCTTCCTGGATTTAAATCACTTATTAGATAAGGACCACTTCCTATTGGGGGTGTTAATGTTGTTTTTTCAAAATCTTTGTTTTCCCAATACTTTTTAGAAAAAATTGGTAATTGATAGCCAATTATAAGTGGGAGTTCTCTATTGATTTTTCCTTTGAAGATGAATTTTACTTCTAACTCATTTAGCTTAATGACTTTATCAACTTGACTATAGTAATTTTTCCAAAAAGGATGGCCTTTTGAAGTTAAGACATTGAAAGAAAAAATAATATCATCTGCTCTTACAGGGGATTCATCCGAAAATTTGGCATTTTTTCTTATCAAGAATGATACCCAGGATCTATCCTTTGGTACCTTAATACCTTCAGCTAATAGACCATACTGGCTGAATGGTTCATCAAATGAAGATTTCATTAACGTTTCAAATAGATAACTTGCTTGCCAAGCTTTTACTCCTTTTAAAATATATGGATTGAGATTGTCAAATGTTCCTATAGAAGAAAGCTTAATTTTTCCTCCTTGAGGTGCTTTAGGATTAGCATATTCAAAATTTTTGAAATTTTTAGGATATTTTAAGTCTCCATGCATTGCAATTCCATGTTCATAATTTGAACTTTTTGCTGATACAGAAAATAAACTCATTAATAAAATTATGAGCACGTTTAGAAAATTAAAGTTAAGAAATTTCATAGTAATTATTTAATTTTAGCTAAGTATTTAATTGCTTCTTGATAGCATTCTTCAGAATAAGAGGCAATTACATCTCCACTTGATTTAGGCGTTAATTCTTTTCCTGACCAATCTGATATAATTCCACCAAATTCTTTAATCAATGAAACTTGTGCCATATAATCCCAAGGTTTCATTTTTGATTCTATTATTAAATCTATTTTTCCAGATAAAAGCAAACCATAGGCATAACAGTCTGTACCAAAAACAGGAAATCTTATTTTTTCATATATTCTTTTTATAACTTTTGTTTCTTTTTGATTAAACATTAGCAGTGAAGTAGAAGCCAAAATTGCATCTTTTAATTTTTTTTTCTTTTTATCAAAACAACAAAGTTTATTATTTTTATGGACTCCATTACCCTTTACTCCTGTCCATCTTTCACCTAATACAGGAATATCAATAATACCCATTGAAGGAACATTATTTATTATTAAACAAATTAAAGTTCCAAATAAAGGTTTTCCAGCAATAAAATTATGAGTTCCATCAAGTGGATCAATTACCCATAAATGACTAGAGTTAATATTGTATTCACCAAACTCCTCACCCAAGATACCATGACTGGGATATTTTTTCATTAAAGAATCTCGAAATAAAGATTCTATTTCTTTATCGGCCTCTGTAACAAGAGAACCATCATTTTTAGTTTCAATATCAAAACTTTTATTAAATTTTTTTTTGAGAATATTTCCACTGACTTCTGAAAATTTATTTGCAAAATCGAGGTACTCTTTTAGTTGTTTTATCATTAATTTAGAGAGTTTAAATAAGAAATTAAATTTACTCTATCCTCCTCTTTTTTGATTCCCTTATAGATCATTTTAGTACCTTTAATATAATTCTTTGGATTTTCTAAAAAGTTAAAAAGATTTTGAATAGTCCATTTTTTTTTATAGTCTGATAATGCTTTTGAATATTTATACCCCTTTATGGAGGCGGAATCTCTATTGACAATTTCCCATAAAGGTGGCCCAATTTTAATTTTAAGATCATTTTCAAAACTATGACAAGCCATGCATTGCCTAGAGATCTTCTTTCCTTTTTCTAAAGAAGCATTTTCTATGAGTAGTTCAATATCAATTGAGGGTTTTTCTTCTTTACTTTCTAAAGGCTTTTCATCCATTTCAAGACTTAAAGTTTTCTTTTTATCTTCACCAGATTCTGATAAAATTGGATATGCGTCTTCTATATTTTTTTTTTGGAAGAAAATTTCATCCATAACTTTTAATGATTGAAAAACAATTAGGATGGCCATTAGTGATAAAAAATATTTATTCATGAAAAAATTTAAAATTTAGTTATCATAATACTAGTAATAAAAAGGGAATAATTGATCAATAAAAATAAAAAAAATCCTAAGATATTAACCTTAATCCCTGCAAGACTTGAATCAAAAAGGCTACCCAGAAAACCATTAAGACTAATAGATGGTGTTCCGATGATTGTAAGAGTAGCCAAAAGAGCCGAAAAAATATCGTCGGGAGAAGTAATTGTTGCCTCAGGAAATAAAGAAATTTGTAATATTTTAAGCAAACAAAATATAAAATCATATTTAACTAGATCAGATCATAAATCTGGTACAGATAGAATTTATGAAGTTTATAAAAAATTAAAAAATAAAAAATTCGACTTTATTATTAATATTCAAGGCGACCTTCCCTTTTTCAAAAAAGAATTAATTAGAAAAACTTTAAGCCTGATGAATGATCCAAATGTAGATATCGCCTCTGCAGTTTGTGATCTAAAAAAAGATGAAATTAACGATCAAAATATTGTTAAAGCAAGGGTTGAACTTGATAATAAAAATAATGGTTTTTCTTATGATTTTTTTAGAAAGGTTGATAAAATAAAAAACTGTTTTCATCATATTGGAATATATGTATTTAATTCTTCAAGTTTAAAAAAATTTGTAAATTTAAAACCAAGCAGGTTGGAAAAGAAAAGGAATCTTGAACAGATGAGAGCTATTGAAAATAACATGAAAATAAAAGTTGTAAAAGTGTCTGAAAACCCTCCAAGCATTGATACACCCGAGGATTTAAAAAAAATACGTTTATTTTATAGGAGTTTTTCTTTAAATAATTCTATTAAACTAACTAAAAATGAGGGAAGTAATTGAATATAATATCTTTTCAAGGGCTTTATGGTGCATATTCTGATTTAGCATGTAGAAAATTTTATAGTACGTATAAAACATTACCTTGTACTTCATTTGAAGACGCATTCAATTCGGTGACACAGAACAAAGCAAAGTTTACAATGATTCCAGTAGAAAATAGTATCGCTGGAAGAGTAAGCGATATTCATTTCCTAATCGAAAATACTGAACTTAAAATAGTTGCTGAACATTTTTTTAAAGTTGAACATCATTTAATCTGCAAAGAAAATTCAAAAATGTCAGAAATAAAAAATGTTTACAGTCACATACATGCTTTATCCCAGTGCAAAAAAAAAATTAAAGAATTAAAAATTAATCCAAAGAATTTTATAGATACTGCAGGTGCTGCAAAATTCGTTGCAAGTTCAAAAGAAGTTTCTATTGCAGCAATTGCGTCAGAATTATCAGCAGACATTTATAAACTGAAAATTTTAAAGAAAAATATGGAAGATAAAAAAAACAACACAACTAGATTTTTAGTTTTTTCCAAAGAATATACTAAAATTTCTATAGATGAAAAAGTTATTACTACTTTAATTTTTAATACTAAAAATCTTCCTGCTTCCCTTTATAAGGCTCTGGGAGGTTTTGCTACTAATGGAATAAATCTAACTAGATTAGAAAGTTTCTTTGTGAACGAGAGTTTTGAAAAAACTTCATTCCTTATTGATGTGGAATGTCATCCAAAAAAAAAAGCTTTTGTTAATGCTTTTAAAGAACTTGAACATTATTCATCTAAAGTTAAAATTATAGGTTTTTATAAGGCATCAAGTTATAGAATATAAAAAAATTAATTTTAAAATTTTTGTAGAAAATGTTAATTTATTTTGGGAGTTGATTCTAGGCAGTAACTTCGCCAATCCGGTCAGAACTGAAAGGTAGCAGCCGTAACGAATAATTACTGGGTTGGTCTCAACTCCTTATTTTTCAGAAATTTTATGCAAGAAAAAAAAGAATATTTAGTTTTAGCAAGAAAATATAGGCCTTTAAAATTGTCAGATTTAATAGGACAAGAAGAGATTTGTGCAATTCTTGAGGGTGCACTAACCTCTGGTAGACTAGCTCATGCATATTTATTTTCAGGTACAAGAGGGGTAGGAAAAACAACATTAGCAAGAATTTTAGCTAAAGTTGAAAACTGTTTATCATTGAATAAACAATCATTTGGAGATCCTTGTGGTGAATGTGAAAATTGCAAATCTATTGATAATGGAAGCAATATAGATGTTATTGAGTTAGATGCTGCAAGTAGAACTGGAGTAAGCGATGTTAGAGAAATTATTGAAAATATTAATTATAAGCCAGTTTCTGCAAAAAAAAAAATATACATTATTGATGAAGTACATATGCTTTCAAAAGCGGCATTTAATGCTTTATTGAAAACGCTAGAAGAACCACCCAGTGATGTTTTATTTCTTCTAGCTACAACTGAAACTGAAAAAATTCCCTTAACTGTAGTTTCGAGATGTCAACATTTTAATCTTAAAAGAATTGAGAATAAAATCTTATCAAGGCATTTAGTTAAAATTTCTAAAATAGAGGGAATAAATCTAGATCAAAGCTCAGCTGAAATAATTTCTAGGAGTTCTGAGGGTTCAGTAAGAGATGCGTTATCAATCCTAGATAATGTAATTGCAATAGGGAAAGATATAAAAAAGGAAACTATCAATGAAGTTCTTGGACTTTCAGATTTAACAAAGGTTTTAGAACTTTTTGATTTAATCTGTAAAGGTGATGTGATTAAATCTTTAAAACTCGTTGATTTATTGTACCAAAATGGCGCTTCTTTTGAAAAAATTACAAAAGATTTAATTAATATTATTTATTTAATAACTAGATTTAAGTCTTACATAGATATAAGTGAAGCTGGTCTGAATGAGTATGAGATAAATACTTATAAAAACTATTCCAAAACAATAGATATGGATGTTTTAGTTAGATTGTGGGAATTAACTAATAAGTATTTGGATGAACTTATAAAATCTTTTAATCAAAAACAAAGTTTTGAAATGATTATTATTAGATTATGCTATGTGTCTTTAATGCCAACACCTTTTGAAGCAATAAATGAAAAAAATAATAAAGGAAATATTAAAAAAGAGTTAAACTCTAAAAGTATTAAACCTAAAATAGAGAAGTCAGGAAATTCTGAAGTAAATTATTTTACAAATGACAATGTAGCTTTAGAGAAAAAAAAAGAAATAAATAATGAATCTTCAAAAAAAATAAATAACACATTCATAAACTCAATGTTGGAGGATTATGAACTACTAGTAATTGAGATAGAAAAAAAAAAAGAACTTTTTACTTATCATCATTTAGTTAATAATTTTAAATTAGTATCTATAAAATTACCAAAAAATAAATCTGAAACAGGAATATTGGAATTAAAAGATATTGAAAAAAATAGGGCGGATAAAAATTTTTTATGGAAAGTATCACAAATATTAAAAGAAATAAGTGGTTCAAGATGGATCGTATCACTCTCAAATAAGGAAATATATCAGACTCTTGCTGAAGTTTTTAATCAGAGAAAGAGAGATGAAATCTTAAGACTATCAAAAAAAGAACGAATTAAAAAATTACTTGAAATTATCCCTAGTTCTGAAATAGTCTCTATTGAGAAGATTAAAAGAAAAACCTAAAATTAAATAATATAGGAAATTTTTATGACCAATATTTCGCAATTAATGAAGCAAGCAAAAGAAATGCAAGATAAAATGGCTGAGTTACAACAAAAAGTTGAGAAAACAGAGGTTGAGGGATCTGCAGGCGGAGGGCTTGTAAAGGTCTTAATTAATGGTAAGCATAATGCAAGTAAAGTTCAAATAGATCCATCGCTAATAAATAGTAATGAAATAGATGTACTTGAAGATTTAATTGTGGCAGCCATTAATGATGCAACAAAAAAGGTTTCTGAAAATATGAGCAGTGAATTAGGCTCATTATCAGGTGGACTTAACTTACCTCCTGGTATGAAGCTCCCATTTTGAAAAATAGATGTCTTCTTCTTTAGAAGAGTTAATTAACATTTTTGAAAAGTTACCTGGTCTTGGTCCAAGATCAGCAAGAAGACTTGTATTTTATTTACTAAAAAATAAAGAAAAGGTTATTCCACAATTAAGTAATACTTTATCAAAGGTCAAGGAAGAGCTTATGGATTGCTCTGATTGTGGCAATGTAGATATTCAAAGCCCATGTAATATTTGCAGTGATATCAAAAGAATAACCAACAAAATTTGTGTGGTAGAAAGTATTGCAGATTTATGGGCAATAGAAAGAAGTAAGTCCTTTAATGGAAAGTATCATGTTCTGGGTGGGTTTTTGTCTGCTATTGATGGTATTGGTCCTGAACAACTTAATATTAAAGGTTTAATTGAAAAATGTAATAAGAATTTAGTAGAAGAAATTATTCTTGCCACAAACGCTACTGTAGAAGGCCAACTTACTGCTCAATTCATAGCTGAACAGTTCATAGGAAAAAATATATTAATAACAAGACTTGCTCAAGGTATGCCACTAGGAAGTGAACTTGACTATATTGATCAAGGAACTCTATCTACAGCTTTTAATTCTAGGAATGATTTTAAGTAATTACTCTTTTAGGCTTATGCCTAATATTTTTTTTGTTTTTCCAGTAATTTTCTTTGTAGTTGTAATTACATCATCTAGATCTTTCTGCGCACCAGAAAAGTGACTATCAAGTTTTTTAACCCTTGTTTCTAGTCTTATCAATTCGTTACTTAATTGTTGAAGTTGACTTTGGATAAGCCCAGCATTTTCTTTAATTTTTCTATCCCTTAGCATACTTTCAATCGAACTTAATATAACCCAAAGTGTTGTTGGGGAAATTAAAAAAGACTTCTTTTCATAAAAAGTTCTTGAAATTTCTGGAAAAAATTTAAAAATTTCAAGATATATTGATTCACTTGGAATAAAAATTAAAGCAATCTCAGAAGTTTCTCCAGGTATTATATATTTGTCACTTACATCATTAATATGCTTTAAGATATCATTTTTAAAAATTTTTATTGAAGTATCTTTTTCTGATTTTGTTTTTGAGTTAAGAATCTTTTCATAACCTTCCCGTGGAAATTTTGCATCAATACAAAGTTTACCTAATGGTCCAGGAGATTTAATTATACAATCTACTCGTGTATTATTAGACAGTGTTTTTTGAAACTCAAAATTATTACTTGGCAATTGATCTTTAACTAAATTTTCTAACATCATTTCTCCAAACCTACCTCTTTTACTAGTATTTGAAAGTATATTTTTAAGATTCAATACATTCTCAGATAAATTTGAGATATTCTCTTGAGCTCTATCAATAAGACTAATTTTTTCTCTTATAAAATTGAGGTTTGAGGTTTGTTCTAAGCTAGATTTTTCAACTTTAGAATCAATTTTCATAATATTATTTTCAATAATTTCTATAATATTTTTTTGTAAATTGTCTTGTCTCTCAAGTAAAATCTTAAGTCTTTCTTTATTTTTAGAGCTACCTGAAAAAATAAAGAAACCAAAAAAAACTATCAGGGTTATTAAAAGAGCTATTAAAATTATTGATTCAAAATTCTCGGTCATTGATATATTATTATTATTAATAAGAAAAATGATTTATGACAATACTTAAAATTCTAACAATACCTGACCCTAGATTGAAACACAAATCTTCAGAAGTTAAAAGTTTTGACAAAGATTTAAAAGTTTTAGTTAAAGATATGTATGACACTTTGTATGGAACAGGAAACGGAATAGGTTTAGCAGCACCTCAAATAGGTGTAAAAAAAAGAATTGTTATTATAGATTTAAAGGAAGATAATAAGTCAAAACCAATAACTTTAATCAATCCAAAGATTATTAAGAAATCTGAGGAAAAATTTATTAATGAAGAAGGTTGTTTGTCTGTTCCTGAGTACTTTGCTGAGGTAGAAAGATCTCAAAATATTGAATACGAATGGTATGACGTGGATGGAATAAAAAAAAAATCACAATCAGTAGGACTTTTATCAGTATGTATTCAGCATGAAATAGATCATCTTGATGGTATTTTATTCATTGACCATCTGTCTAATTTAAAAAGGAAGCTAGCAATAGAAAAATTAACTAAATTAAAAAAAAAAACTATTAGAGAAGTTTCTAAAATTCAAAATGAATGATTTGAGAGGAATAAGGATTGGTTTTTTTGGGACACCAGATTTTGCTTTAGAATCTTTAAAGGTACTTAAGGATAACTTTGCCCAAATTGAATTTGTTGCAACTCAATCTCCTAAACCATCTGGGAGAGGTCAAAAAGTTAATTTTTCAGTGGTTCATAGGTGGTCAAAGAAAAATAATATTAATGTTATTATTCCAAAAAACATGAAGGAGAGAGATTTCTTTTCCAGAATTGAACAAAAGAAATTAGATTTTATCATAGTTGTTGCTTATGGATCTTTGTTGAGTGAAAAGATTCTTAATTTACCAAAATACATGAGTTTAAATGTTCATGCATCTTTACTTCCAAGATGGAGAGGTGCTGCCCCTATTCAAAGATCAATAATTAATGGAGATCAAATAACTGGAGTTTCAATTATGAAAGTAGATAAAGAATTAGATGCTGGACCAGTAATTTTAAAAAGAAAGGTTAGAATTTTAAGTAATGATAATTCTGGCAAAATTCATAATAAACTTTCAAATCTTGGAGCACATTTACTTATTGATGCTATTAAAAAAATATGTAGTGGAAAATATAGTTTTGAAAATCAAGACAGTTCAAAAGTTACTTATGCAAAAAAAATAAAAAAAATAGAAACTAAAATTAACTGGGAAAATTCTGCAGATCATAATCAAAAAATTATTAGAGCCTTTAATCCATGGCCTGGGGCTTGGACATATATGAATCAGAAAAAAAGATTTAGAATTAAAATACTTGAAAGTGAAATTGTCGAGTCGAGTTCCAGTGATTTTAAAAATGCAAAACCAGGGTTTTGTAACGATTCATTATTGGTAAAATGTAATGATAAATTAATTCAAATTAAAAAAATCCAAAAAGAAGGAAAAAAACCAATGACTAGTTCAGAGTTTATTAATGGTTATAAACCCGCATCTTGTTTACTTGATTAAATATGAGAATCAAATTAACTATTGAGTATGATGGAACTAATTATATTGGTTGGCAAAAACAAAAAAATGGTATCTCAGTTCAAGAGGAAATAGAAAAATGTTTAAAAAAACTTTTAAAGGATAAAATATCTATATACGTTGCTGGAAGAACAGATTCGGGTGTGCATGCTTTCGAACAGGTTGCACACTTTGATACTATAGAAAAAATTGAACCGAAAAAAATTAGTTCAGGTTTAAATTATTATTTAAAATCTTCTAAAAACTCAATTTCTATAGTTAATTCTAAAAAAGTTTCTAATTCATTTCACTCTAGATTTTCTGCTAAAAAAAGAACTTATTTATATAAAGTTCTAAACAGAAAAAGTCCATCACCAATTCTCCAAAATAAAACATGGTGGATACCTTACAAACTAGATTTAGATAAGATGAAAGATGCTTCAGAATTTTTAATTGGAAAGAATGATTTAAATTCTTTTAGATCTCAAAACTGTCAAGCAAAGAATTCAATAAGGTCTATAGATACTTTGAATATTATAAAAAAAAAAGACATAATTTTCTTCAGTATTTCAGCAAAATCTTTCTTACACAACCAAGTAAGAATAATAATAGGTAGTTTAATTAATGTTGGAAGAGGATATTGGGATGCTAAAAAAATAAAAGAAATAATTGAAATAAAAAAAAGAAGCGCAGCAGGTCCTACTGCTCCTGCTGAAGGACTTTATTTAGAAAAAATAAAATATTAACTTTATTTAGAAAAAATAATTTTTATGAATTCATTATAAATGGCAGTTAATTCTTTAATATCCTTTATAGATACACTTTCATTTACTTTATGCATTGTTTTACCAACTAGTCCGAATTCAATAACAGGACAAATCTTTGATATAAAACGAGCATCAGATGTTCCTCCACTTGTGCTCATTGTTGGTTTTTTTCCTGATACCTCATAAATAGATTGAGCTAAACAGTCATGTAATTTTTTGGAAAAATTAAAAAAAGGCTCACCAGATACTTTTGTCTTTAAAAAAAATTTATTATCAAGAGACTTTAATCTTTTATTTATTAATTCTTTTAAGGTTTTTGATGAAAAATTATTATTAAATCTGATATTGAAAACTAAGTTAACTTCGTTTGGAATAAGATTTGTTATTTTATTACCAACATCAATTGAAGTTATTTCTAAATTGGATGGTTGAAATACTTCATTACCTTTATCAAGAGGTTCCATTAACTTATTACAAAAAGATGGTAGATAAGATATCGGATTATTTGCTTTTTCTGGGTAGGCTACGTGACCTTGAGTGCCAATTATTTTTAAATTGCAATTCATACTTCCACGTCTACCAGTTTTTGCCATTTGACCTAAAAAATCTGGATTAGTAGGTTCACCAACCAGACAGTAATCTATTTTAATTTTATTTGTTTTTAACCACTGCACTACTTTTTTTGTTCCAAAATCGGCATCCCCTTCTTCGTCTCCAGTAATTAAGAAACTAATAGTACCATCAAAATTCATTTTACAATTTTTTATATAATTAATAGCTGCAGAAACATATGATCCAATCGCTCCTTTCATGTCGTTAGCTCCTCTGCCATATAGGGTATTATTTTTTATTGAAGCTTTAAATGGATTAGTCTTCCACTTAGCCAAGTCTCCCGGAGGAACAACATCAGTATGACCAGCAAAACATAAATTAGGTCCCTTACCTCCTTTTAGATATGCATAGAGATTTTTAACTTTATTATTTTTTTCTCCAAATTCTAATATTTTACATGTAAAACCATACTCTCTTAAAGTTTTTGCAAGGAAGAATATTGCTCCATCATCTTTTGGTGTAACACTTTTAAAAGAAACAAGTTTAGTTATAATTTCTAATGCGTCCATTTGTTATGATCTTAGTAATTCATTAATTGAGGTTTTTGATCTAGTTTTTTCATCAACTGTTTTTACGATAACAGCACAATAAAGATTTGGTCCCATTTCACCATTCGGTAATTTCTTTCCTTGAAGTGTTCCTGGAACAACAACGGAGTAAGGTGGCACTTTACCCATAAATATTTCCCCAGTGCTTCTGTCAACTATTTTTGTAGAAGCACCGATAAATACTCCCATAGAAATAACACTACCTGTTTTAACAATTACTCCTTCCGCAATCTCTGATCTAGCTCCAATAAAACAATTATCCTCAATTATAACTGGGTTAGCTTGGAGTGGTTCAAGAACTCCTCCTATACCTGCTCCACCAGAAATATGAACATTTTTTCCAATTTGTGCACATGAACCTACAGTTGCCCAAGTATCTATCATTGTTCCCGAATCAATGTATGCTCCAAGATTTATAAAACTGGGCATTAATACAACATTTGAGGCTATATAAGCAGAATATCGAATAATACTTCCTGGAACTGACCTAAAACCTCTCTTTGTCCACTCATCTTCAACCCAACTTGAGGTTTTAAGGCTTACTTTGTCATACCATGAATATTCTCCTCCTCTTGAATTTGAAACTCCACTAGTAAACATAGTGTTATCGTTAATTTTAAAAGACAGTAAAATTCCCTTTTTAATCCATTCATTTACGATCCATTTATCATTCTGTTTTTCACTGACTCTTAAAGTTCCTGAATCAAGACAGGAAAGAATTTCGTTTATATTTGATTTTATGTCAGAATTTGAAACAATATCAAGCTTATCTTTATTAGCCCAGTATTCCTCAATTCTATTTTTTAAATTTTGTTTTTGATTTTCGTCCATTATTCTAATTACTCCTAATTCTTTTCTAATTTTTTCAAGATATTTTCTAATGCTATTTTTATACAATTAAACTTGTAGTCGATAAAAGGTTTTAATATTTCTTTTTTATCTAATTTAAATTTTTCATGGATATGGACAGTTGTTATACCTAATTCATGTGCAGGTTGTAAGTTTTTTTCAGTATCTTCAAAAAAAATAGAATTTTTAGGGTTAATATTATTTCTTTTTAAGAAATTTTCATAAGATTTTTTTTGAGGTTTTGGTATGTAGTCATTTTTAATAATATCAAAGACCTTATTAATTGATTTTTCTATTCCGAGAGCAGTTAGAATTTTTATGGCCCATTTTTCGTCACCATTTGTAAAGATTACTTTTTCTCCAGGTAAGCGTTCAATTAGTTCCTTCAATTTTTTTGATTTTTTTATTTTAGAAAGATCTATATCATGAACAAAATCTAAAAATTCTTTTGGTTTAAAATTATAAAGCTTCATTAAGCCAAATAATGTGGTCCCATATTTTTTATAAAGATTCTTTTGTATAATAAAAGATTCCTTTATTGAAATATCTAATTCTTTAGAAATATATGTCTTCATTCTGAGATCAATTTTGTCAAATATTTTTGTTGATGGAGAGTAAAGAGTGTTATCAAGGTCAAAAATCCATATTTTTTTATCAAGCACACTATAGTTTATTCTGTTATTAATGTTCCTACTCCATGCTCAGTAAAAATTTCTAGTAAGATAGAATGAGGCAAGGTTCCATCAAGAATAACTGCTGCTTTGACTCCATTTTTAACAGCTTGGATACATGTTTCAACTTTAGGGATCATACCTTGTGATATTGTCCCATTCTTAATTAATTTGTTTGCATCTTTGATAGAGATTTGTGTTAAAATGTTTCCTTTTTTATCTAAAACTCCTTTTACATCAGTAAGAAGTATAAGTCTTTCTGAGGTTATTGCTGATGCAATATGACCAGCCATTGTGTCTGCATTAATATTGAAAGTTTCGTAATTGTTTCCATATCCAATTGGTGCAATAACTGGAATAAAATTTGAATCAATACACCAATTTAGAAATTCTCTATTAATTTCAGTTGGTTCTCCTACGAAGCCTAAATCAAGTAAATTCTCAATAGATGATTGTTTATCTTTTAATTTTCTCTTAATTTTAGAGGTTTTTACAAGTAGTGCATCTTTTCCAGATAAACCTATAGCTCGTCCACCTTCTTTATTAATTTCCATAACAATCTCTTTATTAATTGAACCTGATAAGACCATTTCAACAATAGGTATTGTATTCTTATCTGTTATTCTTAAACCATCAATAAAAGAACTTTTTACTTTTAACCTATCAAGCATTTTTTTAATTCGAGGCCCACCTCCATGAATGATTAAAGGATTAATACCTACCTGTTTTAATAAGACTATATCTCGAGCAAAATTAATAGATGAGTTGCTTTGATCCATAGCAGCACCACCATATTTTATGGTTATATTTTTTTTAGAATATTTTTGCATAAATGGAAGAGCTTTTGAAAGAACCGAAGCTTGTTTAATCCATTCTTGTTCACTTGTTTTTGATATTTTTGTCAATATTTTTTCCTTTTTCACACTACCTCTAAAATAGTTTTTGTAAGTTCTTTAATTCCTTGGTTTTTCTTAGAACTAGTTAAATAAATTTTTTGATTATACCTATTTCTTTTTTTAATAGTTTTACTTGCATTACTATAACAATTATTCAGATCATTTTTATTAATTTTATCAATTTTTGTTAAAACTATAAAAAAGTTATTATTTAAAGTTTGCAATAAATTTATTGCTTCAGAATCATTCTTTTTTATTCCATGTCTAGAGTCAATTAAAAGAAATACAAATAAAAGGTTTTTTCTTGATTCTAAATAATCAAGAATTAGTGTATTCCATTTATAAATCTCAACCTTACTTCTTTTTGCATATCCATATCCTGGCAAATCAACTAATCTAATTTTTTTCTCAATCTCGAAGAAATTTAGTGCTGTTGTTCTTCCAGGAGTTTTTGAGATTCTAGCAATATTATGATTAGTGATTGAATTAAGGAGAGAGGATTTTCCAACATTAGATCTACCCCAAAAACAAATTTCTTTTAATGACTCATCTGGAAGATTTGTTATTGATGTTACTGACGATAAAAAAAAACATTTATTTTCAATAACATTCTTCATTGAACGAATTAAATTTTCTGTTGTTTTTGTTTGTATAATAAAAAAGATTGTTGAGCAATAGATAATAGATTATTACATGTCCAGTAGATAACCATTCCTGCTGGGAAAGTTGCAAGTAAAAAAGTAAATAAGAATGGTAACATTAAAAATATTTTAGCTTGTATTGGATCCGGTGGTGGAGGATTTATCTTTTGTTGAAGATACATTGTAAGTCCCATTAAAATTGGCCAAATACCTATAGATAAGAATGTTGGTGGATCCCAGGGAATTAGACCAAAAAGATTAAAAAGACTCGTTGGGTCTGGAGCTGATAAATCTTTTATCCATCCAAAAAAAGGTGCATGCCTCATTTCTATTGAAACAAATAAAACTTTATATAAAGCAAAAAATATTGGAATTTGAATAAGTATTGGTAAACATCCTGCAGCTGGATTAACTTTTTTTTCTTTGTATAGAGCAAACATTTCCTGATTCATTTTAGTTTTATCCTCTTTAAATCTTTCTTTAAGTTTTTGAATTTCAGGAGTAAGTAGCCTCATAGAGTTCATGGATTTAAAAGACTTATTTGCTAATGGAAAAAGTATAATTCTTATAATTATTGTTAAAATAATAATACCTAAACCAAAGTTATTTAATAGAAGTGAAAAGTAGTTTAATGCATAAAATAGTGGTTTAGTTAGAAAATAAAACCAGCCAAAATCTATAGATAAGTCAAACTTATTTATATTAAGTTTTTCTATATATTTATCAATTAAAGGTACTTCTTTAGCACCAGCAAAAATAAAAGATGAAGATGAGATTTTTTTTCCTGGTAACAATGTATTAATTTTATCATTGATATAATCGACTTGAATAGAGTCCTTCTGATTTTTTATATACTTAAATCTTGCTTTAAACTTTTGGTCTGTTCCAGGGAATATTGCTACCTGCCAATAATGATCAGTTATACCTATCCATCCATTCGTTGATATTTCTGATATAGTTTCAGCTTCTCTTAGCTCATCATAGGAAATTTCTTTTAGGGTATCATTAAAAACACCTAAAGGACCTTCATGTAAAATAAAAAACTTATTTTCAGGTTTATAATTTCTTCTTTGAAGATAGGCAAAATTAGTTAAATCAATACTTTTATCTGAATTATTTATTACAGAGTCTTCAATTTCAAATATAAAATTATCATCTATTTTAATTTTTCTGTTAAAAAGCAAACCGTCTTCATTTTCCCAGTTTAAATTAATAGTTTCCCCATCTTTTTCATACTGAAGTTGCCTGACGCAAAGAGAAACGGTATTACCCTCAAAATCATCTCCATGCCTTGTACTAGCTATTGAATAAAGTCTTAGCTTATGTGGCTTACCATTAGCAT
>NZFI01000017.1:0-12925 GCA_002690595.1 Rickettsiales bacterium | reverse complement strand
TTGTTTAGTTTTAAAAAATAATTTTTATTTATGAGGTATAATTGTATACCTAACATAACAATCATCTACATTATTCCATGAAAAAAAATCCCACTTTTTTTTTGCTTCTTCGTATGTCTCAAAAGGACCATATTTTTCTAGTTCAAAACCCTTTTTTATATTTTCAAACTTTGTATCCTTATAATGTCCCCCAACAACCCAATAGCTCATATTAATTTCTCCGATAAGTTTAAGTAAATTTTCAGTTAATATTGTAAATATATCATTTTCACTTATAAAGAAAGACTATGGATAAAAACTTTATTTTTAAAATTATAGAAAAACTGAAAAAAAAAGGATGTGATCAATCAGACGTTTTTTTAACAAAGAACTTTTCAATTAGCTCATCAAGAAGATTAGGCAAGCTCGAGAAAAATGAGCAGTCTGAAAGTTATGACTTAGGAATTAGAGCTATCGTAGGGAAAAAACAATCTATTATTTCCTCCAATAATGTAAATTTAAAAAATATAGAATCACTAATTAGTAATTTATACGAAAGAGTTTTGGTTGTGCCGGATAATCCGAATTGTGGATTACTTGAATCAACTAAAGTATCTTCATTTGATAAGAAAAAATTTGATTCATTAGATCTTTATGATTCAAAATATCCAAACATTAATGAACTTGCTGAAAAGGCAAAAATCTTAGAAGATAGTGCATTAAAAAATCCATTGATCACAAATTCTGAAGGTGCGGAAGTTTCCTGGTCTAGAAGTAATTTCTTTTTAGGGGCATCTAATGGAATGTATCAAGAGTTTAAAAAAACTAATAGTAGTTATATTTTAGCAGTTTTAGCAAGTAAAGATTTCTCAATGGAAAGAGACTATGATTATAGGTCAAGTGTATATCTTAATGACCTTGGTGATCTTGCAAAGATTGGCACTGAAACTGCTAATAGAGCTGTATCCAAATTAAACTCAAGAAAAATAAAAACATGTAAAACAAGTGTAATTTTTGATGCTAAAGTTGCGCCTAGTTTAATAAGCAACCTATCCTCTGCTGCAAATTCAAGAATAATATCCAGAGGAACAAGTTTTTTAAAAGATAAGTTAAATAAGACAATTTTTGGTAAAAAAATAAATATTATTGATAATCCAATGATTAAAAGACAAACTAAATCAAAGATCGTAGACTCAGAGGGTAACGAATGTTCTAATAAAAAATTAATAGAAAATGGAACACTGAAATTTTTCTTTAATTCTTTGGAATATGCAAGACAACTGAATCAAAAAGCCTCAGGACATGCAAGTAGATCTCCTTCATCATTACCATATCCATCACCAACAAATTTATATTTAGAAAAAGGGGATATTTCAAAAGAAAAGCTTATCAAAGAATTAAATAATGGTCTATTAATTACAGAATTAATGGGGAGCTCAATAAACTATTCTAATGGAGATTATAGTCGTGGAGCAAACGGTTTTTGGATTGAAAATGGTGAAATAACTTATCCCGTTTCTGAAATAACTATAGCAGGAAACTTAATTGATATGTATGCAAATTTAACTCCAGCAAATGACTTAGAATTTAAATTTGGAATAAATTCACCATCTTGTTTGATTGAAAAAATGACTGTAGCTGGTATTTAATGAGTCTTATTAAAAATATAAGAAAAATCAATGATATAATATTCAAAGCAGTTTATGATGCTGGTGAAATAGCATCTAAGTTTAACCATCATGACATTAAACATTGGTATAAATCAAAAAATCAACCTGTTACTGAAGCAGATATTGAAATAAATTCATATTTAAAAAAGTTTTTTGAAAAGCATACACCAGAAATTGGATGGCTTTCAGAAGAGACAAAAGACGATTATTCTAGATTTAAGAAAAAAGGATTTTGGTGTTTAGATCCAATTGATGGAACTAGATCTTTCATACATGGAAAACCAGAATTTGCTATTTCTTTAGCTTTAGTTTTTAATTCAAAACCAATTTTTGGTATAATATTTAATCCAAAAACAAATGAAATGTTCTTTGCAGAAAAAGGTTCTGGGGCTTTTTGTAATAAAAAAAAAATTTCTGTTAAAATTAAAAATATTATAGAAAATATTGCTATTAGTAGTTCTGAAGCAAAAAAAATTCAAGAATATGAAATTTTTAATAAATTAAGTATAGTAAAAATGGGTTCTATAGCATACAAAATTGCACTCGTTGCCAAAGGAGAAATTGATATTGCTATTAGCTTTACAAATAAAAATGATTGGGATCTAGCAGCTGCATCATTAATTTTGGAAGAAGCTGGAGGAAAAATTTCAAATATTCAAGGAGAATTAATAAAATATAATACTAAAAGTTTAAGGATCCCCTCAGTTATTGCATGTAACAAAATAATTCACTGCAACGTAATTGAAAAAATTTTAAATAGTTAAAAAGGACAAATTTTGAATTATAAAAAGCCTAATTTAAATAAAAGTTCAACAAAATATCTTTTAAAAAGATTAATTAAAAATTATGTTAAAAAGCATTTTAAAAAATTGTTTCTTGCATTATTTTGCATGATAATTGTTTCTGCAGCAACTGCAATTCATGCTTGGATGATGCAACCAGTTCTTGATGATATTTTTTTAAATAAAAATGCATCGATGCTTCTTATTCTTCCTATTGCAGTACTTTTAATATCAATAACAAAAGGTTTTGCATCATATTTTCAATCAGTACTTATGAACTTTATAGGATTCAGAATAGTTGCTGATGTCCAGTCGGAAATGTTTGCATCTATAATGAGATGCGACTTATCTTTTTTCAATGATAATAATTCTGGAACATTAGTTTCAAGATTTATTGCAGATGTTGGCTCATTAACAAGAGGAGTTCACAGTGTTTTAACGAATATAATAAAAGATTTCTTAACTATACTTTTTTTAATTTCTGTTATGTTTTATCATGATTGGAAATTAGCTATTCTTGCTTTCGTCGTTTTTCCGATTTCAATAGTTCCGATTATTAAAATTGGAAAAAGAATTAGAAAAATATCTACACAAACACAAGTAGGTTTTGGTGAATTAACTTCTAAATTAAATCAAGTTTTCACAGGTATTAAAACAATAAAATCTTTCAACAATCAAGAACTAGAAAAAGATGATGTTAGTTTTTCGATTGAAAAAATTTTTAATTTAACCTTTAAGTCTAATAAAATTAGCTCTATTGCAAGACCCTTAATGGAAACTTTAGGAGGCTTAGCTATTGCAGGAATAATATTTGTTGGAGGAAGTCAAGTAATAGAAGGAACTACAACACCGGGAACTTTTTTTTCATTTATTACTGCCCTACTCATGGCTTATCAACCTGTAAAATCCCTTGCAAGTTTAAATACCACACTTCAAACGGCAATGGCTTCAGCTCAAAGAGTTTTTTCAATTATAGATATTAAACCTAAAATAGTTGATAAAGGTATTATAAGTATTAAAAAAAACCACCTGCAGAGAAATAAGGGTATAAAGTTTTCTAATATTAACTTTAAATATTCAAATTCAAAAAATAATATTATTAAAAATTGTTCCTTTGAAATTCCATTTGGAAAAAAAATCGCACTAGTGGGACCTTCTGGCTCTGGTAAAACAACTCTTTTAAATTTAATCCCCAGATTTTATGAGCCACAAAGTGGATATATTACAATATTTGATGAAGATATTAAAAAATTAAAATTAAAAGAATTAAGAAATTCTTTATCAATTGTAAGTCAAGACATTACTCTATTTGATGGTACTATAAAATATAATATTACATATGGTTCAGAGTACAAAACTGAAGATGAAATAAAAAAAGCATGCGAAAAATCTGGGTGTGATGAGTTCATTTCAAAACTACCAGAAAAACTGAATACTGAAATTGGAGAAAATGGAGTAAAGTTATCTGGTGGACAGAGACAAAGAATAGCCATTGCAAGAGCATTCTTAAAAAATTCTCCCTTTTTATTACTTGATGAAGCTACATCATCACTTGATTCTGCATCTGAGGCAAAAATTCAAAAAGCATTAAAGGAACTTATGGTCGGAAGAACATCACTAGTAATAGCACACAGACTTTCAACAATTAATGATGCAGATAAAATCATTGTAATTAATGATGGAAAAATTGTTGATTGTGGTAAACATCAAGAACTTATTTTAAAATGTAAAATATATAAAAATCTCTATAAACTTCAGTTTAAAAAAAATGAAAAAGATTTATAAAAAAATTGTTAGATTTTATATAGTTCAAAACTTACTTAGTTGGATAATTTCAATTTATCTAAAGATTTGTTATCACACATCATCATGGTATATAAAGGATTATAACTATCTTAATGAATTACTTAAAAAAAATGATAGTTTTATAGTATGTTTTTGGCATGGAAGATTATTAATGACGCCTTATTGTTGGAATCATAAAAAAAAATTTTTTATGCTCATTTCTGGCCATCCAGATGGAAGAATAATTTCAAGAGCTATTTCTCATTTTGGAATAAATACAATTGTTGGTTCATCATCAAGGAATAAAATGTCTTCATATAAAAATATAATTCAAGAAATTAAAAAAAAAATATAATTGGAATTACACCAGATGGTCCAAGAGGACCTGAAAAAAAAATTAAGGATGGGATCGTCTCTCTAGCTAAACTTAGTAATATACCTATAATTCCTCTTTCTTTCGGTGCTAAATATAAAAAGAATTTAAAATCATGGGATAAATTCTTACTAGTCTTCCCTTTTAATAAATTTATTGCTATTTGGGGAAAACCAATTCATTTTAAAAAAGAAGATCCCAATGATGGAAATAAGAAAAAACTTGAGAATGAATTAAATAGAATTACAAAACTTGCAGATAATTTAAGCTTATAAAATGATATTAAAAACTTACAAGTTTTTATCAAATTTATTTTTTTTACCAATTCTTTTGTTTTTTTTCTTTAGGTTAATTTTGTCAAAAGAAAATCTTCGAAGTATAAATGAAAAATTTGGTATTTACAAAAAACAAAGGCCAAGGTCTAAACTAATATGGATTAATGCGGTTAGTATTGGGGAGTCATTATCAGTTCTGCCTATAATAAAAAAATTGGAGAAAATTTATCCGGAATTTAAAATTTTATTGACAACCTCAACAATAACTTCAGCTAAAATTTTAACTAATAGAATAAACAAGAATACTATTCATCAATTCTGTCCTATAGATTCAAATTTTACAGTAAAAAAGTTTTTAAATTATTGGGAACCAAATATTGCAATATTCATAGAATCAGAATTCTGGCCTAATTTAATTTCAGAAATTAGTAAAAAGAAAATACCAATATTTCTCTTAAATGCTAGAATATCAAAAAAATCGTTTTATAGATGGCAAGTATTTCCAAAGTTTTCAAAATATCTATTCAGTAAATTTGATCAAGTTATTGCTCAGGACGAAAGTTCAAAAGAAAGATTAATTTCATTAGGTTTTAAGAATGTAAAGAACCTTGGAAATTTGAAATTTTTATCAGAAAAACTTCCTTGTAATTTCAAAAAACTCTCTTCTTTAGAATCAAAAGTAAAAAAACGATTCATACTACTAATTGCAAGCAGTCACAAAAATGAAGAAGAAAAAATATTAAGTATTTTTTTTCAAATTAAAAATAAAATTCCAGAAATTTTATTAATAATTCTTCCAAGACACATAAATAGAACTAAGGAAATTCAAAGAATATTAATCAAAAGAAATATTAAATTTAAAATAAGATCCCAAAATGAGCAAATAAAAAATGATACTGATTGTTATCTGGCTGATACATTTGGCGAACTAGGTTTATTCTATAATATTGCCGATATTATATTTGTTGGAGGAACGCTTGTCCCGCATGGAGGTCAAAATCCAATCGAAGCATCTAATTTTAATTGTGCAGTTATATTTGGACCACATATGCATAACTTTTCAGAAATTAGCAACCTTTTAATTATCAAAAATGCAGCAATTCAGGTAAATTCATTAACAGAACTTGATGAAAAAGTTTACACTTTGTATAAAAAAAGTAATTTAAGAAATTTACTTGCTAAAAATTTAAAACTAGTCTGTCTAAATGAAAAAAACAAGACCAGGAATATATGGGTAGAACTAAAGAAATATTTCAAAAATAAATTGTAATGCAAACACCTAATTTCTGGTACAAAAAAAATAGTATACTAAGTAATATACTTTTACCTATTTCTATTTTATATAAGATCTTCTCCTTAATTTTGCAAAGTACAAAAAAGGAAGTAAAAATAAAAATACCTACAATTTGTGTAGGTAATATAACTATTGGTGGTTCTGGAAAAACTCCTGTTGTAATTGCTCTTAATAAAATACTTTCAAAAAAATATAAAAGAATTCATACATTATTAAGAGGCTATAAAGGCAAAATTAATTTTCCAAAAATAGTAGAAAAAAATGATAATGCTAAATTAGTTGGAGATGAGGCGCTAATTCATAGAATGAATAATTATACATGTATTGCAAAGAATAAGATTGATGGAGCTAAGTTATGTTTGAAAAATAAAGCTGATTTATTATTACTTGATGATGGACTGCAAAGCACGCATATTTATAAAAATCTATCTTTCATAGTAACAGATTCATTATTTATGTTTGGAAATAGGAAATTGTTTCCATCGGGTCCACTTAGGGAAAGTATTGAAACCAGCTTTTCTAAAGCCAATGCCTTAATTGTAGTTAAAAATTCTTTAAGAGAAAAAATCATTAATATTCCTAAAAATATACCTATTTTTTTTGCTCAAAAATTAATCAAACTGCCAAAATTAAGAAGTAAAAATATCTACGCTTTCTGTGGATTAGGGATTCATGAAAAATTTTATAACTCATTAGAAAAAAATGGATTAAATATTGAAGAAAAAAAAAATTTTAAAGATCATCATTTTTTTAAAGATTATGAAATTATGAAAATAATAAAAATCTCGAAAAAGAAAAGATTAGAAATTTTAACAACAAGAAAGGATTATGTAAAAATTAATCCAGATTTAACAAAACATATCAAAGTTGTTGATCTGGAAATTAAGTTTAATTCTGAAAAAAAAATTTTTGACTTCATTCAAAAAAGTCTGAAATCTAATTTAAATCAAAATTAACTAAGCTATAAGGATCAATTGGTGTATTCGACTTATAAACGCCCCAGTGAAGATGAGGACCAGTTGCTCTTCCTGTTTTACCAATTTTTCCAATTATATTTCCTTTCTTAACAAAAGTCTTTTCTTTGACCAAAACTTCGCTCAAATGAGCAAAAATAGATATTATTCCAAGTCCATGATCAATAATAATTGTATTGCCAGTATAAAACATATTTTTAGCAACTAATTTGATATTTCCATCTGATGGAGCAAATATTGGTGTTCCTTCTGGAGCGGCTATATCAATCCCATAATGAGGTCTTTTTGGTACTTTATTCAATATTCTCTGACTTCCAAAAATACCCGATATTCTTCCTTTTGAAGGAATACTAAAATTATTTTTAAATAATTTTTTATTAACAGTATTTTGTTTAGCTAATTTAATTTTTTTTTGTTCAAATAAAATTTTTTCTAGCTCTTTTTTATTTGGACTTACTTTATTTTTTGGTAAGTTATTTATTATCTCAATTTTATATTTTTTTTTCTTTATAGTTATTTTTTTAGTTTTTTTATTTATTGTTAATTTAATACTATCTTTATATTTACGTCCAAAAGCATATGAAAAATAACCATCATCCGATATTTTTTGATTAATACCATCAATTAAAATTTTATCATCTTTTTTTACTTTTCCGATTATTAATCCACCTTCACAAAAACAGCCTTTAATAGATGAAAAATCATCTGAAATTACTGGTGTTTGTAAAAGGAAAAAAGAAATAAAAATAAAAAATAAAAGACTCATGATTTTATTTTTTTTGTAATTGTTTTACTTTGATAAAATTCAATCTCTACTTTCTCATTCATAGGGATATCTTTATCATCAAAAACAATTCTCTTATTTACTCTAGTTACACTATAGCCTCTTTTTAAAACTTTTTTATATGATAGTGATTCTAATAAATTTCCTTTTTCTTCCACAACACTTGACAATAAATTAAATCGACTTCTGATACTAACGTCTAACTTTGAAAATATATTATAATTTTTTTCTTCAAAATATTTTAATTCATTCAAGAAGTTTTTAGGTTGAAAACTATTTAAAATATTTTTAAATTTTATTTTTACGTCGTTAACAAAATTTTTTAAAAAATTATTTAATTTACTATCTACATTATCTAGTAATTGGAATTTTTGTTGTATTAATGAATCTAAATCGGGGAAACGTTTGTAAGTTTTTTCAATTAAAAGATATTTTTTTTCTATTTTATGATTAATAGATTGAATAAGGTTTCTCTCCTTTTCAAATAATTTATCTAGTAATTCCTTTTTTACTGGAACTGAATATTCTGCAGCAGCAGTTGGTGTCGGAACTCTTAAATCAGCAACAAAGTCACATAAGGTTATATCTGTTTCATGTCCTACAGCTGAGATAATGGGAATTTTAGATTTATAAATTGAATGAACTAATTGCTCATTATTAAATGGCATCAAATCTTCTAATGACCCCCCTCCTCGGGCAATAATTAAAAGATCTAAATCGAAATGTTTATTACCCTGATTTTTCTGGATATTCGCTAATTCAATAGCATCTATAATCTGTATTACAGCCAAGTTTCCTTGAACATTTACCGGAAATAAAATTAATTCAACAGGAAACCTATCTTTTATTCTATGAATTATATCCCTAATAACAGCTCCAGTTTCTGATGTGATAACACCTATTTTTGAAGGTAAATAAGGGATTTTTTTTTTATTTTTAGAATCAAAAAGGCCTTCTTTAAGAAGCCTCTTTTTAATTTCTTCTAAAGTTTTTAATAAACTACCTTCTCCCTCATATTCAATACTTTCAATTATTACCTGATATTTAGATTGAGGAGAATAGGTTGTCACTTTACCTTCTAGAATTATACTTTCTCCTTCTTTTGGTATAAATGATAAGTTTGCAACTTTCGTTCTCCAACAAACCGCTGATATAGTTTCGGTATTATCCTTTAAAGTACAATATATATGACCGGAACTATGTCTGGTTAATTGAGAAACTTCACCTTTAACCTTTATACGAAACAATGATCCCTCAATAATTTTTTTTATAGAACTATTAAGTTCTGTTACTGTATATTGTTTTATATTTGGAATTTGATTCATTTAAATATATGAATCTAAATAATTTATTAATAAATTAAAAGGAGTTTTTTTGAATATACTTGTTATTGGAAGTGGAGGAAGAGAACATGCATTATGTTGGGCAATTTCAAAGTCTACTAAATGCAAGAATCTTTATTGTATCCCTGGAAACGCTGGAATTGAAGAAATAGCTAAGTGTTACAATCTAAATCCATCAAATAAAAAAGAAATTTATAATTTTTGTAATAATTATTCAATAGAATTTGTTGTTATTGGTCCAGAAGTTCATCTTGAAGAGGGTTTATCTAACTATTTAATTTCTAAAAAGTTAAAAGTTTTCGGTCCTTCAAGAGAGGCTTCAAAACTTGAGACGTCAAAAGTATTTTCTAAAAAATTTTTAAAAAAAAATAAAATCCCAACAGGTGATTCTGAAGCATTTAATAACCTTAAAGATTCAGAAATTCATATTAAATCAATCAAAGCACCATACGTAATTAAGGTTGATGGTTTGGCAGCTGGAAAAGGAGTCATAATTTGTAAAACAAAAAATAAAGCTCTCAAAACATTGAATGATATATTTATTAAAAATAGATATGGTAAAGCTGGTAGAAAGATCATTATTGAAGAGTTCTTAGAAGGTTTTGAAATTAGTTATTTTTCTTTTTTTGATAAAGATAATATTTTGACATTTACTTATGCACTCGATCATAAAAAAGCTAAGAATGGAGATAGAGGTCTAAATACCGGTGGGATGGGTGCATTTACACCATCTCAAAAAGTGTCAAAGAAATTGGAAAATCAAATTCTCAAACAAATAATTTTACCAACAAAAAAAGGGTTGAAAAATGAAAATATTATTTATCGAGGAATAATTTTTTTTGGTTTAATGATTACTAAAGAAGGTCCAAAAGTTATTGAATATAATGTACGATTTGGCGATCCAGAATGTCAAACCATACTTAGAAATTGTAACTTTGATTTATTAGAACTCTTGTACGCCACAAGTACTGATTCATTGAAAGGAAAAAAAGTATTATTAGAAAAAAAAAATGTCATTTGTGTAGTTCTTGCTTCTATTGGATATCCTGAGAAATATAAAAAAGGAAAAATTATCAATGGAATCGAAAAAGCTAAAAAAATAGATGGAGTTGAAATCTTTCATTCAGGAACTATTAAAGAAAAAAATAAATTTTTATCTAATGGTGGGAGAGTTTTATCAGTAACTGCAAAAGCAGAAACTATCAAATTAGCAAGAGAAAAAGCATATGAAGCCTTAAAAAAAATAAATTGGAAAGATGGTTTTTATAGGAACGATATAGGTATTAAAAATTTTAAATAAAATTATTTATTTCTTAATTCATTAAAAAAATTTTTTAACAAATTTGAGCATTCTTCTTCAAGAAACCCACCATAATACTGGAATACAGTTTTATCTGAGCTATATTTTTCTCTATTACGAAAAAAAATATCTTTAAAATTTTTGTTATAACAACCAAAAAAAACTTTTTGTATTTGAGTAATATAAATTGCGGCTTCACACATTATACATGGTTGTAATGTTACATATAGATACATTTCATTTAAGTGTCTTTTTTTTATTCTTTTACAAGCTTGCCTTATTGCTATAATTTCAGCATGTCCAATTGGGTCATTTTTTTGAATTGATTCATTAGATGCACAACTTATTAATTCTTTTTTCTTATTTACTATCACACATCCAACTGGGATTTCGTATTTGTTTTTGGATTTTTTTGCTAGCTCCAAAGCTAGTTTCATAGGATCCTCTATAAAATCAAATATTTTATACATTTATTTTTTCTATCAAAACAATATCTCCATCAGAGCAATAATTTAAAAAATTCAAATTAGAATTAGATATACCCCATACATTACATCTGTCTGCTAATCTTATCTCATCATCAATAGAGATCGGTGTTTTTCCATAACCTATAGCTATGCAACTTCCTGAGGGCCAAAAAACAATTTCTCCATAATTAATTATAGATTTTGATTCCTCTTCTAGAGAAACTTGAACTTCACAATCAAAATATATTTCTTTTCCCCAGGTGCTTATTTTTGAATGGAAAGGTAGAATATCCCAGATTTTTTTTGCTGTTTCTGTTCTTTTCAGTTCTACTATAATTGAGATATCTCTGATACTAATTTTACATTTTTTAGACATATGATAATTTAATCATATTTATAAATTTATTAAACAAACTTATGCATAATCCAATAATAGGAATAACTCTCGACCTTGAAGAAAAAAAAACATACTCTTCGTTCCCATGGTATGCTGCTAGAAAAAACTATTCAGATTCTATTTATCTTGCTGGTGGAATTCCAATATTTATTCCTCATAATGAAAGTTTAGCAGGTAAATTCTTAAAAATAATTGATGGTTTAATAATTACAGGAGGTGATTTCGATATTGACCCACACTTATATGGTATAAATAAAGTTCATAAAAAAGTAAGTTTAAAAAGAAGTAGAACTAATTTTGAATATAAAATTACAAAATTAGCAATTAAGAAAAAAATACCTATTCTTGGAATTTGTGGAGGTGAACAATTATTAAACGTTATTTTTGGAGGAACACTTTTTCAACATATTCCTGATGATATAAAAACAAAAATTAACCATGAACAAACTAACTCAAGAGATGAGGCTAGTCATGATGTTTTTATAAAAGAAGAATCTAAGCTTAAATTAATTGTCAAAACAAATAAGATGTATGTTAATTCAGCTCATCATCAGTCAGTTAAAGAAGTTGGGGAAAATATAAAGATTAATGCCTTAGCACCTGATGGAGTTATTGAAGGGATTGAACATACAAAACTAGATTTTTGTATTGGAATTCAGTGGCATCCTGAATTTTTAATTGATAAGAAAGATAAAAATATTTTCTCGGCTTTAGTAGATGCATCAAAAAAAATTGAACCATAAAGTTGTAAGGCTTGTAAAATTAATTTCTCATTCTGGTTTATGTTCGCGAAGAGAGGCAGAGAAGTTAATTAATTCGGGTAAGGTTTTTTTAAATGGAAAACCTTTTAAAGAATATATTATAAAACCAAAACTTATAAATAAAATTTCTGTAGAAGGCAAAAAATTAAAAATACAAAAAACAAGAGTCTGGATTTTTCATAAAACGATTGGTTTACTTTGTTCTAATGTAAATCAATATAATAAAAAAACTGTATTTGATGCTTTACCTTCAAACTTTCCAAGGGTAGTTTCTGTTGGAAGGTTAGATTTAAACTCTGAGGGTTTATTAATTTTAACAACGAATCCTTCACTTTCATCTTTTTTAGAAAATCCAAAAAATATGATTAATAGAAAATATATTATAAAAGTATTTGGTATATTTAATGATGAAAAAAAAAAGAAACTTGAAAAAGGAATGACTATTGATGGTATAAATTATCAACCTCTTAAAATTAGTAAAATTATAACAAAGAGTAATGAATATGAGTTTAATGTTGATTTAAAAGAAGGTAAAAATAGAGAAATTAGAAATATTTGTAATTACTTTTCCTGGAACATTGTTAAATTATTAAGAATTGGTTTTGGTCCATATAAACTAGGTAAGTTAAATGTTGGTGAAGTCAAAAAAATTAAAGTTATAAAAAATGATTAAATTAACAGGAGGCAAATTTAATAGAAAAAAACTTGAAACTATATCTAAATTCGTACGACCTACATCAT
>NZFI01000016.1:0-13772 GCA_002690595.1 Rickettsiales bacterium | reverse complement strand
CCGCCTCTTTTTTGTATATTATAATTCTGAATAATATATTTTAATACTATATAATACACTATATGTTAAAATTTTATAAAAAAACACACTATATATTGATATTCACAATATTTTTGGGATTATTGGGATGTAGTTCTAATAAATTATCTTCTCAAATGGAGGACAATGATAGTAATGATCCATTTGAAGAAACAAATAGAGAAATATTTTCGATAAACAATACATTGGATGATTACATTTTTAAGCCTGTTGCTAGAGGTTGGAGAGAAATTCCTGATTTTCCACGAAATAATTTAGCAAATCTTGCAGAAACTGCAGGTGCACCATTGGATATAGCAAATGCAATACTGCAACTTAATACAGAAAGTATTAGATTAACCGTTAGTAGATTCCTTATAAATGTAACTTTTGGTCTGGGAGGTATGTACGATGTAGCTGGAACTCCTGAATTTGGTTCAATTGAAAAAAGAGAGGAGGATTTTGGGCAAACTTTAGCATCGTGGGGAGTGCCAGAAGGACCATTTGTAATGTTGCCGATTTTTGGACCATCTAATGTTCGCGATAGCATAGGAAGAGGAGTCGATACAATTTTTAACCCTTTAACTTTAACATATAGACTGAATGGTATCGGATTTGAATCTAGACTGCCAGAACCAGTTGTAAGTGGTGCATCAACAAGAGAAAAATATCTTGATTATGTTGAAGAGATAGAAAAATCCTCACTTGATTTTTATGCTACAATGAGAAGTTTATATAGGCAAAAAAGAAAAAAAGATATTAATGATGGTAAGGAAGAACTTCAAAGTAATATAAACTTTGATTTACCATCATATGATTCGTACTTTGAAGAGGAAATTTCTGTTGAGACTGCAGGTAAAAATTCAACAAACCTGTCAATTATTCCAAAAGATATGGAAATATCAAATGATAAAAAAACTATTGATGTTAAAAAAAGATTACCATCATCAGGTTATCCTGAATATAATGAATATAATAGTGAAGTATTAACTAATTAAATAAATATTTCCTGGGAGAAATTATGTATATAAGAATATTCATTGTTTTAATGTTAGTTTTGCCTCTTGAGTTATTTGCTGACGAAAACCTCGTTAAAAGCAGGATTTTTATTGAAGATTTAGGAAAGCAGGTATTAACAAAAGTTGCTAGCCCGAGTATATCAAATGATCAAAGAAAAAATAATTTTAAAATGATATATGAAAATGCATTTGATAATGCATATATTTCTAGATTTGTTCTTGGAAGACATTGGAAAAAAATTGATGAACAGACAAAAAGAGATTTTATAAAATCTTTCAATGATTATTTAATTATGGTTTATGCACCAAAATTTAAAGGATGGAAAGGTGAATTTAAAACTTTAAATTCTGAGCTTAAAAATAATATGTATATTGTTGCAATGAACTTAGTTACTAAAGATTCTTCTTCACTTAAACTTGATTGGAGACTTTACGTTAATAAAAATAAAAATTTTAAAATTCTTGATGTAAATATTGATGGGGTGAGTATGTTAGTTACTCAGAGAGCAGAATTTGCTTCTGTTATAAA
This sequence comes from Rickettsiales bacterium, assembly GCA_002690595.1. Lineage (GTDB taxonomy): Bacteria > Pseudomonadota > Alphaproteobacteria > Methylaequorales > Methylaequoraceae. Next base: position 12,206 of record NZFI01000016.1, on the reverse strand, counting down.
AAATAGTCCTCAAGGGGTTAAAGGACTTATTGAAAAAATGAAGGAAAAACTCAATTTATAGGTTATAAGCTTATAGACAGTTTTTTTGGTTGCTTACTTTAGTTTTCTTCACCTATTTAAGTATTTTTTACTAAGTTTTAATCCAACAAAAACACTATCAACAATGTTATTTATCTAATTCTTTTTGAAAATATTTATGAACAATTGAGTCTTGATTTTCTAACAACCAATCAATTGATGGTTCATTATTCATTGCTTTTTTAATTGCACTAGTTGTTGCTTTCCGATGAATATCAAAAAGAATTTTATGATCTAAATTCTCATCTTTTGAGACAGATGGGTTTAACCAAACAGCAACAATAATACCAAGATCATTTGCTTTTTCTTTTGGTATTATTCCCTCTCTAACAGCATCTAAAACACCGTTAGAAATTGCTCCTTGAACTGTACCCATTAAAATATTGGTATACTTATCATCTTTAACAGTAACCTTGCTAACCATAATCGTAGCAGGTTTAACCATTACGTCTGTATTCATTAATGCTAAAACTTTCGTATGACCTTTTATCTGATTTCCAAGCAATGTAGCAAACGCAGCTCCAAAAGGACCATTTAATTCTCCAATAATAACTTCTGGTTCTGCTGCAGTTCCTGGTGGTCCACCTCCTAAAAGTGATTCACCAACTTTCATAACAAAATCATTGCTCATTTTTTCTCCTTTAATGTTATATTAGTTTTTTTAATTTTTTCTTAAACTCTATTGCCTTACATACCAATTTTATAAATTTCAAAATCAAAACTTCATTTTCCCCTTTTTTAATTGATTGACAAGAAAATGACAAGACATAAATTAAAGGACTGAAATGGTAGGCCCGGTAGGACTCGAACCTACGACAACACCGTTATGAGCGGTGCGTTCTAACCAACTGAACTACGGGCCTCTAATAATCTTTAAAAGAAAATTTTATTTCAATTTATCTGAACAGAAATTTGCAAACATTCACAAGATCTGAAAACAAAATTCTCAAAGTAAATATAGTTTAAAGGTTAAAATAAGTAAATTCTTTTATCTTGAAAAAAATTGCTGTCTTTTGAAAATTTAATTATCTAAAAAGCTTCTTAATTTCCTTGAACGACTTGGATGTTTTAACTTTCTTAGGCCTTTAGCTTCAATTTGTCTTATTCTTTCTCGTGTAACAGAAAACTGCTGACCCACTTCTTCAAGAGTATGATCAGTGTTCATCCCTATTCCAAATCTCATTCTTAATACTCTTTCCTCACGTGGAGTAAGAGTTGAAAGGACGTTGGTTGTTGCTTCTCTTAAATTATTTTGAATTGCAGCGTCAAGTGGTAGTTTAATATTCTTATCCTCTATAAAATCTCCAAGATGACTATCATCCTCGTCTCCCACTGGAGTTTCAAGACTGATTGGTTCTTTTGCTATTTTTAATACTTTTCTAACTTTCTCTAACGGCATGCCTAATCTGTTTGCTAATTCTTCTGGTTGGGGCTCAACTCCATTTTCATTAAGTAATTGTCTAGATACTCTGACTAATTTACTGATTGTTTCTATCATATGAACTGGTATTCTTATTGTTCTAGCTTGATCAGCAATGGACCTTGTTATTGCTTGTCTTATCCACCATGTTGCATAAGTTGAGAACTTATAACCCCTTCTATATTCAAATTTGTCTACAGCTTTCATTAAACCTATATTCCCCTCTTGAATCAAATCTAAAAATTGTAGTCCTCTATTCGTATATTTCTTTGCAATTGAAATAACTAATCTTAAGTTAGCCTCAATCATTTCTTTTTTAGCTGAATTTGATTCTCTAACACCATTATTGACTAATTTAGAAATATTTTTAATTTCTGATAATGGCATTGACGAATTAAGGCTAATTTCATGAAGTTCGAAACAAGCTTCCTGAGTCTCTTTCTTTTTACTAAACTGTACCCATGAATTTTTCTTTCTTCTACCTAAATTCTTAATCCAACTTTTATTTAAAATATTTTGTTGATATTCATTTAAGAATTCATCTTCCTTAATTTTTAATTTCTTCGCTATGTTAAAAAGTTTATTTTCATATACGTATATTCTTTTACTATATTTACTTAATTGTTCTACTATTTCATCAATTCTAGTTTGATTTATATATAACGATTTTATATTCTCTGAGACAATATTTTTAAGCTTAGTATGTTTATCAATTAATTTTTGATCAATTTTTGAATTTACAAAAAATGAATCCATTATTTTTTTTTGTAATTTTTTGAATTCTCTAAATTTTTTCGAAAACTTAGTAAGTTTTTCAAGTAAAACTGGTCTTAAATTTTCTTCTTTTTCCAATATAGATAATTCTGAAATCTCGTCAGAACTCTCATCATCATTATCAAAACTATTTTCAGATTCTATTTCAGAACTAGATTCAGAATCTGTTTCAACTTTTTGACTGTCAGGTTCATCTGAGAACATTTCTTTAACTTTTGGTTCACTATGAGTAAAAACTTCATCAGACTCTTCACCATCTACAAAACGATATGTAGAATCTAAATCAATTAAATCTCTCAAAGGTCTTTCATATTTAGAGTAAGCAACAAAAAAATCATCTATAAATTGCATTGACATGTAACAACTCGAGAATGCTTCTATTGTAAGTTTTTTTCCTTCTTCGATTCTTTTAGCAATTTCAATTTCTCCCTGCCTAGATAGCAATTCCACACTTCCCATTTCTTTTAAATACATTCGAACTGGATCGTCAGTCTTACCAGGATCTTCCTCTTTATAGCCTACAACAGAATTTTTAGAATCATCATCAGCTATTTCTTCTTCGGACTCATGAATCTGTATTCCAAGACTGATTATTTTTGCTTGAAATTCTTCTAATACCTCAGAACTTTCATTAGAAAGCAAATTTTCAATCTCTCCTAAACTTAAAAAACCTTGTTTTTTTCCTTTAACTAAAAGTTTTTTCATCAAATCAGCTGATTGATCAATGATAGGATGTTCTGATTGGACAGTTTTTTTAATTACTTTTTTTGTATTTATTTTTTTCTTTGACATATATAAAGATTTAGAAAGAATTATTTTATTAATAAGAATTAGCTAATTGATTTAAAAAAAATTACAATACTAGATTTACATATAGAATAATTATGAACTCGTGATGAATAAATTTATATTTCTCTTTTTTTTATAAAATTTATTTCACTGGTAATTCTTTCATGCTGTTTAATTAATCTTTTCAATTCATTTTCTTCGGGTTTTTCTATAATTTTATTTTTAATAAGTTCTCTTTCATGCAATAGTTTTGGTATTCTTAGATTTGAAATTATATTTTTTAAAAATTCATTTTTCTGACTGATCTCAAGATTCTTAAAATGATTATTTTTTATAACTGAAAGTTTTTCAAATAAACCTGTAAACTTAGTATCTAAAAATTTTAAAAAGTCTGAAAATTTTAATTTTTGATCACTTGATATTATTTTATTAACAATGAGATCTTTTTGGTTATTAAGTTCTTTATTTTCAAATTTTATTTTATCAATTTCTTCAATGAAATCATTTGTAATTACTGGCTCAAAAACTAGATAACTCATTAAAAGAAATTCATTCGTATATTTTGAAATATTTTTATTATCTTTAGATTCTAATTTTTTTAATACATTTTCTGTATTTTTTGAATATTTACGATTTTCCCATAAATAATTATTTTTTTTATTTCTTAAAAATTTTAAATACTCATTTGAAACATTACTATCATTTATTTTCCCAGAAATTTGTTTTATTTTCTCATCCAGCAAAGCGCTATATTCTGGTGTAAAGTTCTTTTCACTTTCAATTAATTTTTGCCAAATAAAATCAGAGAGATTAATTGATTTTTTCTTAATTTCGTTAAATGACTTTTTACCATTCAATACTACAAAATTGTCTGGATCCATATTATCAGGCAAAATCATAAATTTCACAGATTTTCCTGGTTTTAAATATGATAGTATTTTTAAAGCAACTGAATGCATTGCCCTCAAACCTGCCTCATCACCGTCAAAACAGATAATTGGATTATTTGTATAACTCCAAGTTTTTAAAATTTGTTTTTCCGAGAAAGTTGTTCCTAACGTCGCAACCACTGTCTGAATTTTATTGGCATATAATGAAATAACATCTAAATAACCTTCAACTATTATTATTTCTTTTTCATTTTTAATTTCTTCTATATTTTGCTTTAGCCCATACAAATTATGACTTTTTTTATATAAAAAGTTTTCGGGGGAATTTATATATTTTATTTTTGAATTAGAAATAGTTCTTCCTCCAAAACCTACAATTCTATCGGCAAAATCATATATAGGAAAAGTTATTCTGTCATTAAAACGACTAAAAATATTATTTTTTTTTTTAGACTTAATTACTAAGCCTGACTCATCTATATCTTGATCAGAAAAACCATTTTTTAATAATTCATCCTTTAGGTTAAATTCAAAAGAAGGGCAATAACCAATTGAGAATTTTTCTATAATTTTTTCGTTTATAAACCTTTTTTTAAGATAATCTAATGCTGAACTATTTCTTAAAAGATAGCTTTTAAAAATATCATTGGCAAAGTTTAATAATTCAAATTTTTTATTTTGCAAATCTATATTTTTATTATGATTTTTTAAATCAATTGAAATACCTATATTTGAGGCAATTAGACTAAGTGAATCCTTAAATGACAAATTTTTATATTTTGAAACAAAAGTAATCGCATTACCACCAACACCACAACCAAAACAATAAAACAATCCTTTATCATCACTGACAGAAAATGATGGTGTTTTTTCTTTATGAAAAGGACAACAAGCTACAAAAGAATTTCCTCGAGGAGTTAATTCAATATATTGTTTTAAAAATTCCGAAAGTTTTATTTTGTTATTAAATTCAAGGAGTATTTCATCAACAGACTTTTTCATTAAGACAAAAAGTCTTTAGCTTTTTTTGCAACTACTTTTAAGTCAAGCTGTCCTGGAAATCTCTGTTTTAAAGTATTAATTACTTTACCAAGATCTTTTATACTTTTAGCATCAAGTTCATCACATAAATTTTTAAGTATTGCGTTAAAAGATTCATTACTAATTTTTTCCGGCAAAAATGACTCTATTATCTTTATTTCTTCCTCTTCTCTTTCCTTTAGTTCTCTTCTACCAGCATCATGGTAAATTTTTACACTCTCTTTTCTCTGTTTTACCATATTTTGAAGAAGGTTGAGAATTTCAGTCTCACTTATCTCATTCTCTTCATTTTTAGCCCTATGTTCAATATCTCTATCTTTTATTGCAGCCAAAATAAGCCTAACTGTAGCTACAGCAATATTTTCTTTATTCTTAATTTTTTCATCAAGAAATATTTTAAATTTTTCTCTTAAAATACTCATTTTTCATGTTTAATTAATTTTATTTAAATAAAATTTAAAATTAATCTATCACTTTTATCTAATTTTTAAATAATTTTTTTGAAAGTCTATTTAAGAATTATTATTAAATTTATTTATACTAATCAATCATATGTTTGTTTTCATAAATTAAGTTAAAATAATTTAGAAAACTATACTTTAAATATTATTAATGAATGTTTATAGTGAATTGAAATTCATGAAAAATAAAGATTCACAAAACTTAGATAAAGATTGTCTATTAATGCTTGAAAATGGCGAGTGTTTTTATGGTAAAGGTTTTGGCATTCATGGAACTACAATTGGAGAAATATGTTTTAATACTTCTATAACTGGATACCAAGAAATATTAACTGATCCTTCCTACAAAAACCAAATTATTACATTTACTTTTCCACATATTGGAATTGTTGGAACTAATGAAGAAGATAATGAAAGTTCAGAAATTTTTTGTTCAGGTTGTATAGTTAATAACGATCTTACAAATTCATCAAATTATAGATCAGAAATGTTTTTTGAAAAATGGTTAAAAAACAATAGAAAAATTTGTATTGCAGGCGTTGATACAAGAATGCTAACAAAAAAGATAAGAGAAAATGGAGCATGTAACGCACTTATTCATTTTTCTAAAAATAAATCTTTTAACTTAAAAAAACTAAAAACTAATTTAGATAATACAGAGTCAATTAAAAATCAAGATTTGGCATCACAAATCTCAACTAAAGAAATTTATCAATGGAAAAATAATAAAAAACAAAAATTTAAATTTAAAAATCTCAGCAATAAATGGATTGCAGTCATAGACTTTGGTATTAAAAAAAATATTTTAAAACTTCTGGAAGATCTAGATTATGAAATAATTGTATTTGGAATAGATTTTGACTTTAAAAAAATTGTTTCATATAAACCAAAAGGATTTTTCTTGTCAAATGGACCAGGTGATCCAATGGCAACTTATAAAAAAATAAAGAATAAAATTAAATATCTTACTCATAAAAACATTCCAATTTTTGGAATTTGCTTGGGACATCAAATTTTGGCATTAGGATTTGGAGCAAAAACAGAAAAGATGAATCATGGTCATAGAGGTGCAAATCATCCAATTAAAAATAACAATAATAAAGTTGAAATTACTGTTCAAAATCATGGATTTGTTGTTTCAAAAAAAAAATTACCAAACAATATATCAGTAACTCATAAATCACTTTTTGATGGAACAATAGCAGGAATAAAAATTTTTAAAAAACCTTTCTTTTCTGTTCAATACCATCCTGAAGCATCACCTGGACCTCATGATAGTAGATATTTATTCAAAGAATTTAAAAATAAAATAGATATATATGCCAAAAAGAACTGATCTTAAGTCAATAATGATTATTGGAGCTGGTCCTATAGTTATAGGACAAGCTTGTGAATTTGACTATTCTGGTGCTCAAGCATGCAAAGCACTCAAGGAAGAGGGATATAGAGTGATCCTTGTAAACTCTAATCCAGCAACAATAATGACAGATCCTGAAACTGCTAATGCCACTTACATTGAGCCATTAACAATTAATTCATTAGAAAAAATTATAATAAAGGAAAGACCTGATGCATTACTATCAACAATGGGTGGACAAACAGCATTAAATATTTCAATCGAATTACAAAAAAAGAAGATCTTAAAAGAATATGGAGTCGAACTTATTGGGGCATCTGAAAAAGTAATAGAAAAAGCAGAAAATAGAGAACTTTTTAAAAGTGCTATGAAAAAAATAGGACTTAAGACACCTATCGGATATACAGTAAAAAATATAGAAAAAGCAAAAGAAGCCATAGAAAAGCTTGGTTTCCCAGTTATTCTAAGACCTTCTTTTACTTTAGGAGGAGCAGGAGGGGGCGTTGCAAATAATAAAAAAGAGTTTTTAGAAATATTAAATAAAGGTTTATCTTTATCTCCAATAAATGAAGTTTTAATTGAAGAATCTGTCATCGGTTGGAAAGAATATGAGATGGAAGTCGTCAGGGATAAAAATGATAATTGTATTATAATTTGTTCAATAGAAAACATTGACCCGATGGGTGTTCATACAGGTGATTCAATGACTGTGGCTCCAGCATTAACCTTAACAGATAAAGAGTTTCAAAAAATGAGGGTTGATTCTATCAATGTTTTAAAAGAAATTGGAGTTGAAACTGGAGGTTCTAATGTTCAATTTGCTGTTAATCCAGCTGATGGTAAAATGATTGTTATAGAAATGAATCCCAGAGTATCTCGATCTTCCGCCTTAGCCTCAAAAGCAACAGGTTTTCCAATAGCAAGAATTGCAGCTAAACTTGCTGTAGGCTTTACATTAGACGAATTAAAAAATGATATTACAAAAATAACTCCGGCATCATTTGAACCAACTATTGATTATATAGTTACTAAAATACCCAGGTTTACTTTTGAGAAGTTTAGTAATACTGAAGCGAAACTTGGTACATCAATGAAATCTATTGGAGAATGCATGTCAATTGGAAGAAATTTTAAAGAATCTTTTCAAAAAGGGATTAGAAGTCTTGAAATTGGTTTAAATGGTTTAGAAACACCTAAAGAGTTCCTTAATAAAAATAAAAAAGAAATGCTTCAACTACTTAAGATAAACTGTCCTAATAAATTTCTTCTAATTGCTGAATGTTTAAGAAAAAATATTTCAGTAAGAGAGGTTTGTAAAATTACAAAATATGACTTTTGGTTTGTTAATCAAATATACGAATTAATATCAACTGAAGAATCTATTAAAAAAAAGAAGATTAATAAAAATAATTATTTACAATATAAATCAGAGGGTTTTTCAGATAAAAGAATAATTGATTTATCTGGAATTTCATTCGAAAAAATTAATTCCCTTAAAAAAGAACTGAATTTTAGACCCGCTTTCAGAAATATAGATACTTGTTCAGGGGAGTTCCCATCTAAAACTCCTTATATGTATTCAACATGTGTTAATCTAGACTCAACGCCTACATTTGAAGAAGAGACAAGAGTTTCAAATAAAAAAAAAGTTATTATTCTTGGGGGAGGGCCAAATAGAATAGGTCAAGGAATCGAGTTTGATTATTGTTGTGTTCATGCTGCATATGCTCTCAATGAACTTGATATAGAGTCAATAATGATAAACTGTAATCCTGAAACTGTATCAACTGACTTTGATACATCAGACCGTTTATATTTTGAACCTTTAGATGCCGAATCAGTAATTGAGATTTGTAAAGCAGAACAAAAAAATGGAACTCTTTTAGGAGTAATTGTTCAACTGGGAGGACAAACTCCTTTGAAGCTTTCAAAAATATTAAAGGAAAATAAAATTAAAATTTTAGGAACTCCATATGACTCAATTGATTTAGCTGAAGATAGAGATAGGTTTAAATCTCTGGTAACAGAACTTTCTTTAAATCAGCCTGAAAGTTTTATTGTTTATAATTTCTTGGAAGCCAAGAAATTAATAAAAAAAATTAATTTTCCAGTTGTTGTTCGTCCTTCATATGTTTTAGGTGGGAGAGCTATGAAAATAATATATAATCCGAATGAATTAGAAGACTATTTTAAATTAGAAGAAATACAGACAAATAACGCAATTTTAATTGATAAGTTTTTAAATGATGCAAAAGAAATTGATGTTGATGCAATTTCAGATGGAAAAGATGTATTCATTGCTGGTATTTTAGAGCATATTGAAGAAGCAGGAATTCATTCTGGAGACTCTGCATGTTCTCTTCCTCCTCAAACATTATCAAAAAGTTCAATTGAATATATAAAAAAAATAACAAGAAAAATTTCACAAAAACTGAAAATAAAGGGGTGTATAAATATACAATTCGCTGTAAAAGAAAATAAGGTTTTTTTAATTGAGGTAAATCCTAGAGCAAGTAGAACAATTCCTTTTGTAGCTAAGTCAACAGGAATTCCCTTAGCAAAGATTGCAACTAAAATTATGGTTGGTGTAAGCTTAAAAGATATAAATATTAATCAAAAAGAATATTCTCATGTAAGTGTAAAAGAATCAGTTTTTCCATTTGATAGATTTCCTGGAGAAGATATTGTATTGGGTCCAGAAATGAAATCTACTGGAGAGGTTATGGGTATAGATAAAAATTTTCCTATGGCCTTCATGAAGTCTCAGATTTCTTCTGGTAACAATTTACCAAAAAAAGGGACAGTATTTATTTCAGTCAAAGATGAAGATAAAGAAAATATAATCTTAATGAGTCAAATATTATTAAAATTAAATTTTAAACTTATTGGTACAACTGGTACTGCAAATTTTTTGAAAAAATATGGTATAAAGATCAACTCAATTAATAAAGTCTTAGAAGGACATCCACACATTGTGGATAGAATTGAGGTAGGTAAAATTCAATTAATAATTAATACAACTCAAGATCCTGAATCTTTAAGAGATAGTCATTCAATAAGAAGAGCAGCTATAAGATTTAAAACACCTTATGTTACAACAATCTCTGCTGCAAAGTTAGCAATAACAGCAATAAATGTTATGCTTAATGAAAAAATGGAAGTTAAATCCCTGCAGCAATATTATAAATAATAGAAATATTTTAAAAAAATATTATAATTAAGTTTTAAGAGATAAGTTATGACAGAAAAATTTCCAATGACTCACGAAGGTTTCAAGAAACTTAAAATTGAACTTGAAGAATTAAGAAATGTTGAAAGACCAAATATAATTAAAGCGATTGCAGAAGCAAGAGATCATGGAGATCTATCAGAAAATGCTGAATATCATGCAGCTAGAGAAAAACAAAGTTTTATAGAAGGAAAAATAAGTGACTTAGAATCAAAAATAAATAGAGCTGAGGTAATAGATACTACGAATTTAGATAATTCTTCTGTAACTTTTGGAGCAACTGTAGAGTTGATTGATTTAGAAAATGATAATATTAGCACTTATACTATTGTTGGAGTTGATGAGGCTGATATAGAAAAAAAATTAATTTCAATTGAAGCTCCTTTATGCAAAGGAATGATAAATAAAAAAGTCAATGATATTGTTGAAATTAATACTCCTAATGGAAACAAAGAATATCAAATAAAATCAATCACCTTTAAATAAATGTCAAAAATAGAAAAAGTATTGATTATTGGTTCTGGACCCGCTGGTTATACTGCAGCAATATATGCTGCTAGATCAGGTCTATCACCATTAATTATAACTGGATTAGAGCCTGGTGGACAATTAATGATAACTACAGATGTAGAAAATTATCCTGGATTCGAGAAACCTATTCAAGGACCTTGGTTGATGGAACAAATGCAAAAACAAGCTTTATCTGTTGGTGCTCGAATAGACTTTGATAGAGTTGCAAATATTAATCTTGAGACATTCCCATTTGAAACACATACAGAGAAAGGTAATAAAATTTTATCTCATAGCATCATAATTTCCACTGGAGCAAAAGCAAAGTGGCTTAATATTCCTGGAGAAAAAGAATTTATGGGTTTTGGAGTTTCGGCATGTGCTACATGCGATGGTTTTTTTTACAAAAATAAAGATGTTGCTGTTATTGGAGGCGGAAATACAGCTGTGGAAGAAGCACTTTTTTTATCTAACTTGTGTAAAAAAGTTTACTTAATTCATAGAAGATCTGAATTAAGAGCAGAAAAAATACTTCAAAACAGATTATTCAAGAAGAAAAACATAAATTTTATATGGGATTCAACAGTAGAAGAAATTTCAGGGAATGAAAAACCAAAAGAATTAAAAAAAATTAAAATTTTAAATAAAAAAAATAAAAAATATTCGAATATAGGAATCGATGGTGTCTTTGTTGCAATAGGTCATAGTCCTTCAACAGAAAATTTTGCTGATAGCGTTCCAATGGATAATGAAGGTTATATTTATACAGAAAATGACTCAACAAAAACAAGAATTGAAGGTGTTTTTGCTGCTGGAGACGTAACAGATAAGGTATACAGACAAGCGGTAACTGCTGCTGGAATGGGTTGTATGAGTGCTATCGAAGCCGAATCATTTTTAAGTAAGAAAAATATTATATAGTATTAATACCATTAACTATTTTTTCATGAGTTGAACAATCTATTCTATTTAATTTACAACTTTTAACAACAAAACCAGATAACCAACTAAGTTCTATTTTCTTTTTTTTTTCAAAATCTAAATACATTGATGAAGTCATATTAAATGGAAGTTTGCTTATTCTCTGTAACCACAAATCAACAGGATTTTTAGAAAAAAAAATATCAAATTTTTTGGATAATAAGTATGTTTCATTCATAGCATCTGTAAAAAAATTTTTAAGTTTCTTATTTTCAAAAATTTCTCCAAGAGTTAATCCAGTAAGAGTAGTAACCCCGCTATATGCAGTTAAAAAAATAAATTTATCCCATAATTTTTTATTAATTTTGTCTGAATATCTGAGATCCAATCCAACTTTCTGACAATCATTTGAAAATAGTTTTAAAAGTGCGCAATTAGTTTTACTCACAAGATCACCTACAAAAAAAGTAGCTAACTCTCCATTATGGACTATTCTTGCTTTTTTATCTAAATATGAAGATATTTGAGCTACTGCACCACAAACGTTTTCTTTACCTATATTTTCTTTTAATTTTTCCTCAGCATAGATTCCATTTTGGAAAGGTAAAATTAATGGTATTTTTTTAAAATTACTTTTTATATCTAAAAGTGCTTTATCAAAATCATATAATTTCACTGCTAAGATAATAATATCAAAATCAAAATTAATTTTTAAACTTGAAAGAATATTGATTTT
>NZFI01000015.1:0-12220 GCA_002690595.1 Rickettsiales bacterium | reverse complement strand
TTATTATATTAAATATTTTATGCAATCATTTAGAATTTTTTTTATTCATATAAATAATATTATCAACTAATTTCATTGTAGAATCTCTATGAGAAATTATAACAATAGTTAACCCTTTCAATTTTAACTTATTTAAAACCTCTAACTCAAAAGTTTCTTCAATTGATGTAAGGGTTTCATCAATAAATAAAACTTCTGGCTCATTATATAAAGCTCTAGCTAAAGCAATTTTTTTAATTTCTCCGCCAGATAAATTTTTTCCACCATCAATAAGTATATTTTTTACCTTTTGTAATTTCTTCAAATTACATAAGTCAATTATGTCTTTAATCTTTTTATCAACAACACTATTATTCAATACAATATTTTCAATTAAATCTGCATTAAAAATGCTACAGTTTTGAGTAACATATCCAATCAAATTACGAATTTTAGTTGTTTCTATTTTATTTATATTTTTTCCATCTATTTCAATTGATCCAGAATCAGGCTTATACAACTTAACTAATAAATCGAGAATTGTTGTTTTACCTGATCCACTTGGTCCATGAATTAGTGATAAACTGCCTTTTTTAATAGAAAAATTAAAGTCCTTTAACACTGAAACTTTTTGCCCCCCAGACCTAGAATTAAAGCTAAAGTATATTTTTTTAAAAACTATATTTTTTTTAAATGTTTTATTTCTTGTAATTTCTGATTTTTTATCTTCATTAAGTTTATTTTCTAAATTGAATACCTTTAATATATTTTCATATGCATAAATCATATTTTCAATTTTATAAAGTTCAGAGGTAAAGTTTAAAGCTGAATTAAATAGTTTATAAGAAAGTGCAAAAATCAAAATCAAAGAAGGTAAATATTTCTTGAAAACTTCAAAATCGTTAAATATTAGAAAGAAAGTGAGTAACAACAAACCTATTCCAAATTCAATTAATGGTTTAGGTATAAAAGCAAAAAATTTATTCTTGATTCTTATTAATTTCAGTAAATCTGATTTATCTCTAACCTTCCTAATAAAAAAATTATCAGCATTCAAAAGAAAAATTTCTTTAATATTTAATATATATGAAGACAAAATATGCGTTAAATTTTGTTCTTCTTCTACTTTCTGTTTGCCAAAAACTTTTGATATATTTATATATTTTTTACCTATCAGGAAATATAAAATTGTAGCTATTATAATAAAAAATATTGTTATTTTCCAATTAAGATATAAAGACGTTATGACTAAAAAAATAATCATTAACACCTCAGTAAATAAATTAGTTAATCTTAATAGGAGCATTGCAGTGCTATCAGTATTTCTCGACATATTTTCAAGCAAAACACCTCTTTTAAAACTATTTATTATTTCAAATCTCATTCTTAAAACAGATTTTGTAATTCCAGTATGAAGATTAGTTCTCAAGTTTTCTGATAATGATATAGATAAAAGCTTTCTAAGTATTGTTATTAAGGCTTTAAAAATAATAAGTAATGAAAAAATGATAATAAGTTTATTTGAATCAACGTTGAAAAAGTCAAAGAAAAAATTCTCACTATTATTCCCATCATTTATAATTTGATTAAAAATTGGAAAAAGTGTTGTCAATGAGATAGAGGTTAATAATGCTTCAATACTTGAAAATATTAGTATTATTGGAACAATAAAAAAAATATTATTATAATAATTCCCAAGATTTATGATAATTTTTGGATACTTTAAAAAAAACATTTTAAAAATTTGTAAATTTTAACATAAATTCTTAATTGTTACTCTTAATATTTTTTATTATAAAAATCTCTCTTTTACCAAATGCAGTTGAATCACAGCATATCATCTTTCCATCTTTTGACCATCTTGGATGAAGATCACATTTATTAACTCCAAAAAATTTTTCTGGTGTATAAAATTTAGTAATTCTTTTATAACAATTGTTTCGAATATTTACTATAAATACTGATTGTTCATCAAAAATATCAGGATAAGAATCAGTTACAAATAAATTTTTATCTTTTGGATTCTGACTTGGATGACCATCTAAATTTTTCGGAAATGAATTTAAAACTTTTCTTGTTTTACTTAGTAAATTAACTAAAAAATAATTTATTTTTCCTTTTACAGAAATTGTTAATATTAACTCGCTATTACTTACCCAGGTATAATGTGATGCGATTTCATTTAGTTTGGAGACTTCACTTATTGAGTTTTTTTCTAGATTATAATTTAAAACTTGGTTAAATTTTTTTTTATCCTTTTTCCAAATATGGAAAAAAATAAAAGAATTTCCATTCATTGACCAACTTAAATGATTAAAATAATGATCATAACTATTTTTAAATTCAGATGGTAATTTTCTCTTTGCTTCTTTGAGTGTGTATATTAATTTTTTTTTTTTTGTATTTAGATCATATAGAGTTATTCCTTTTGAACTATCATCACACTCGAAACCATAACCAGGTCTATTATCATACAAGGTTTTAAAATTTAAGGTAAGAATTTTCCTATAAGACTTATCAATATCATACACTGATGAAGGAATCTGATTTAACTTTTTTTTAGTTTTAAAATCCTTAATAATATAAAAAGGTTTATTATTTTTTAATACATTATAACACAGAGTTTTATCATTTTCTCCCCATCTTAATCTAGCTCCTAACTGCCAGCTCCAAGCATCTGTTTTACCAAATGATTCAGGTTTTTTATTTGGATTTTTTATATCAAAACATAAAACTTCTGCTTCAGATTTATTACTTTTTTTATCAATTCCTAAAAAGATTAAATATCTTCCACATTGTGAAAAAGGAGATAAATCATAATAACCAGCAAGACAATCAATATTCTTAATACCAATTTTAATGATTTCAAAATCTGAATTAACAATTATTTTTTTAAAAAATAGCCTTCTAATATACTTCAATATCTTTTTTAGAATAAGTTTAATCATAACTAAATTAAATTTTAATAAAAAAATTGATTTGAAAAAATATGAAGAAATTTACTTAATACACAAAAAGCCTTCAAAACAAACATTTTTATATATTGTCATAATGTCTTTAAAACCCGATCTATTTAATAAACCTAAATTACCTTCAGTTGAAAAAGGTTCCAAGATACCTTTAATGCTTTCAGCTTTAGAAATGATTTCATTCGGTAAAAAACCCTTTTCTATTTTAAAATTAGTATATAAATTCGAAATAATGTCCTGAAATCTTGCATCTGATCCCCTAACTTTTTCAAATAATATGAAAGCTCCACCCCAATTTAAAGATTTAAAAATTTCATCAAAAATTTTTTGTCTAAATCTTGGGGGAATAAACTGGAGTGTGTAATATGAAATAGTAAAATCATTTTTTGGAAATTTATATTTAACTATATCCTCGCAAATTAATTTAACATTTTTGTACTTAGCAAAATTTTTTTTTGCTTTATTCAGCATTTCAGATTGATTATCTACTCCATAATATTTAATATTTTTTTTATGACTATTATGTTTATAAAGTTGGTCTAATAATTCTCCTGTTGCCGTTCCAAGCTCGAGTAAAACTGAATTGTTCAAACAAAAAAAATCACTTACTTTACATATAAGTTTATGACCTTCATCATAACCAATTATTGATTTTTTTGCATGTTCAACAAATGAATTAGCAACTGAAGAATCAAATTTCCAGTCTCCTCTTTTATGAAAAATTTTATCTCCAGTATCAAGTTTTTTTGTCATACAACTTTTCCTATTTAAAAATAAAATGTTTAAAAATTAAATAATAACTAAAATGATATCCCAATTCTTTAATTCTTCATCTCTTTTTTTTATTTCGAAGCGTCTATGTAAAGACTTTCCCAACTTCTTCCAATATCATCAACTCTTAATTTTGGATCTTTAGACATATTAAATGAACATTTTCTAAACTCTTTAAATCCAGCTCTTAAAAGAAGATCAGATAATAATTGAAAATCATATGCACTTTGATGACCAAAATTATGGTTTAAACTCCACAAAGCTTCAGAAGGAATATGCTTCCAATTTAAAAATTTTTTATGTACTTTTTTTTTATTATAGAAACTTATATATTTTTCAAGGTCAGGAACAGAAATTCTCAACGTTCCGCCTGGTTTAAGTATTCTAAACAACTCTTTCAACAAAAAAATAGCATCATTTATTTTTAGATGTTCAATAACATGCTCCAGAAATATCCCTTCAAAAAAATTATTTTTACATTTAATTTTATATCTCATATCTAATTCCCAATCTAAATTAAAATTTAATTTAGGCTTATTTAAAAATGTTCTTAATATATTAAATTGAAAAAAATCTGAGTTCACATAATCATCTAAAAATCTATGACCACAACCTAAATTACAGTAACCATTTTTTAAAGGAGGAGATTTAGAAAAAAAACTTCTTCCTATTAAAGATTGAATCTCAAATTTAAATGAATATTCAACTCCATCACCAGCAGTAGTATAATGAAACTCTTTTTTCCCCATTTAATCAACTAATAATTTTCTTAAATAATTTAAAAAAATAATCATATCCTATTTCATTTCTAACCGAATTAATTTGTTCTTGTGATTTTTTTACCAACTTAAATCTCAATTCAGGATTATCAATCAATAAACTTACTACATCATTTATATCACTAAGATCCCATTTAATTGGTAAATAAGTAACTCTAGGTTTATATATATTTGGCCATGTAATTATGTTGGACATATTGGGCATAACGAAACAACATCCAAAAATAGAAGCTTCAAATTCTTTATAACAAACCTCTCCCCAACCATAAAGACTTATTAAAACTTTAGCGTTACGAAGATTTCTATAATATTCTTTAATAGGAACTTTAGCAGTCAGATTAGTCTTTTTCTTAAACCTAAATTTATTAATTTTTTTTTCAAATAACTCTCTTTGAAACCTTACTGAATTTCTATCAATATTTTTACTGAAAGATCCAATTAAGTTGATATTCCTATCTTTATCAGGATTAATAAATTCAAATAATTTTTTTTTAATACCTAATAGTTTATATTTTTCATTAAAAAATGATAGGTATTTCATGAATCTAGAAGGTGGAATATTCTTAAAGTTCCGAACTCCTATATTCCAACCAACATGGATTTTATCTTTAAATTTAATATCAAGTTTTTTCATTTTATATATTTGAGAATCTTGAACATTAAAATATTTATTATAATAATCAGAGTACATTCTACCTCCATAAATATCTTCTTTATAAACATCTAAATCACTATAAATTTGTTTTTTTATATAAAAATCAACATATGGTAAAACTTCAAATTGAGTTGTTCCTGCACTATCTCTCAAATCAAACCAAACTACTCTTTTTTTTTCTTTAATTTCATTAATAGTTTTTAGTATCGATTGATCCAAAAAATTTTCACTCTTTTTTCTTTTAAAAAACCTTGAAGATATAAATAAAATATCTGCGTCCAAACTTTTATCACTAAGTGTATTCAAGAACTTAAATTTTATTCCTAAATTTTTAAATAGTTCATAATGAAAGAAAATTGGGCTCCAGAAACCATTAAATAACTCGTAACCATAGCCTTCATCTCCTGTAATAATATTTATATTTATATTAGACAATTTTTTTTACATAGTATTTATTTATTTTAAGTAATGATAAACTAAATAATTAAATAGTAATTTAAAATTTAAAAAAAATATGAGCGGAACAAAAATTAAATTTAGTATTTCATCTCAGCAAAATACTATTAAAGTTCCTGAAATTAATCACATAAAATTTCAGTCCTTTAAACGATGCCCAAATTGTGGATCAAAAAAAATTAAAAAAATTTCTGAACTAAAAGATTCTTTATCTACTAGTCAATGTCTAAATTGCAGTCATATGTTTCATTCAAGAAGGCCTGAAAAAAAATGGTATAAATCTTGGTATGCAAAAAGCTGGGATAATCAAAAAAAAATAAAAAATATTAAAAAGAGTTTAAAACAACTTTTAATAGAAAAATTTCTAATAGGAAAACCAGCAATTCTTGGAGACAATATAGGAAACTTTTGCTCTAATCATATAAAAAAAGGTATGAAAGTATTAGATATTGGGTGTGGAAATGGTGATAGAATTCATCATTTTAAAAAATTTGGTGCAATAGTTCATGGTATTGAGGCATCAGAACATAGAGTCAGAAATGCTCAAAAAAAAAAAATAAATGTAAAGAATATTGAAGTAAATGAACTAAATTTCAAAAGCTTTAATACAAAGTTTGATTTCATCTATTCTAGTCATGTTTTAGAGCATGTTTATGATATTCATGAATACTTTGAAGCCCTAGAGAGAGTTCTTTTACCAGGTGGATATTTTTGTATTGCTGTTCCTAATCAAAATCATGATTTTCTATTGGCTAATTTTCTTTTTGCATTGCACCTTCATTTTTTTTCACCAACAAGTTTAATAAATATATGTATAAATTATGACTTAATTCCTTTTAAAGTTTTTAATGAACATCAGATTATAGTTTTTGGACAATATAAACCAAAAAACTTACCAAAAAACTATGTTCTAGATCTTACTAAAAGCTATAATAAGAATATTTTAGATCATAAATCGATATTGAATAAAGTTTTTGAAGTTTCGACTTTAGAAAAAATTAAAAATAAAAAAAAGATTATATGGAGTAATAATTCTAATAAAGACTTTGGGTTTTATTCAACATATTTAAATGCCTCAAAAAAATCTAATAATATTCTTAATATTTTAAGTGCAAATAGCATAAGCCAAAATCATTTATTTCTTGAAGAGGAAAATAATAAATATACTAATTTTTGGGTACGGTAATGATTCTTAATTTTTTAAAGAAATTATTCATTTTTATAAATGATCCTATCCTTTATTTTAGATTTCAGAATTATTATCTAAGAAAGTTTTCTAATTCTTTTCTAAAATTTATTTTTTTCTTTAAATTCTATAATAGAAAAAAATTAATAAATGATTTTAAAAATGTTGAGTTTTCAGACTGCATAAATCAAGAAAAAGGATTTGTGATATTAAATGATAAAAAAATAATAAATATATCAAAAAAAGCAGTGATTGAAGCAAAAAAAATCTTAACTAACTACAAAAAAAAAAAAAATATTAATAAAAGTTACTTTATAAGAATAACTGAAAAAAAAGACTTTAAAAAAAAATCAGAAATCTTTCAATTAGCTAAATCTGAATCAATTCTTAAAGTTGTAAGTGAATACTTAGGAATTTTTCCAATATTAACCAATATCAACATATATTACACACCCACAAATAGTGCTCAAAAAATTGAAGGCAGTCAATTATTTCACTTAGATCATGAAGATTTCAGTCAGATAAAATGTTTTATCTATTGTAATGATGTTGGTCAAGAATCTGGTCCACTGATGATTTATCCCAAAAAAGATTCAGTTAAATTACAGAAAAAGATTAATTATAAACCTAATCAAGATCAAAAAAGAATTAAAGATGACCTATTAGATAGTCAAAAAATTAATACTATCAACTCAATAAAGGGAACTATGATCTTAGCAGACACTAGTAATTGTTTTCATGCTGGTGCGCGATCTATGAATAAAAGTAGACTTATGATTGCTTTTCAATATTTAACTCCATTTGCATTTGTAAAAAAAATATATAAAGAAAAGACTTATGAAAATTTACTTTCAAGTAAAATAAAATTTGAAAGATATTTATCTGATTTTGAGATCTAAAACTAGAATTTTCTTATAAATATTGAATGCCTTCTTGCTGCAATTGCCTGAAAATAATTTTTCCTTTGCATTGACCAAGCAAATTCTCCTTTAAAGAAGTAGTTCGAGACTTGATCCGAATTTAAAATTTCATCAACTGTATCAGTTCTACCTTCTATCATAATTACTTTAGGTATAAATTTTCCTTGTAAGAATTCATAAAAGTCATAATAAATAGGCTTTAATGTAAAAGTTAAAAATTTTTTATATCTATTTATATAAGGACCATCTATGTAAAGTAAGTCTACCGTTTCTTTATCAATATTACTGAATTTACCACCTTCTTTATATTTAGTTACTGGTCTAACACAGATATTCATTCTTGTTATATTAATTTCTTTTCCTGCGGCTACTAATATTTTCTTCCATTTAGAATCCTGTTCATAAGTCTTAACAGATATTTTATTTTTTTCTTTTAAAAAATTAAAGAAAATTGTTGTTCTTCCAGAGCCAAATTCTATTATTTTCTTGATTGCATATCTTTTCACAATTTTTTCAATCTCTAGTAATCTTAATTTATAATATGATTCTAATTTAGTACTTGTTTGGCTAAGTAAAATTTGATTGGCAGACTCAAATCTTCTTAGATTATTATTATAATTTAAAGTTCTTATATCGTTTAATTTAATTCTCTTATTTTTATAATAATAATTTTTATACAATAATTTGCTTAAAAAAGAATCCATAGAAAATTACAAAAAATTAGATTAAATAAATAAAAATTAATTAGTAAGACATTAGACTGAATATTAACATTTATAAAACAATTCTTATATTTAAAATTTTTGAATATTATTAATTTTAATTGTTAAATTTTTATAAAAATTTTAATATTTAATTTCTTAATACAGATTAAACATAATGTTTCAAAAAATTTTTAGGACAATCAAAAACTATATTAATTTTTTCAAGTTGGATGATTCTAAAAAAAAAATTATTTTTTATAGCGAGAATGAATTTTATACTATTCATTTTCTTTCATTAATTGAAATATTAACGATTAATAAATTTGAAGTTACTTTTTTAACTTCTAGTGAAAAAGACGACTTATTTAAAAATAAAAAATTAGTTAATTATTTTTACATAGGGGATGGTTTTTTGAAAGTTATGTTACTTTGTATTATAAAATGTGAACTTTTTTTAACTACTTTAACAGACATTGGACATAATATAAGGAAATCAAACTTCTGTAAAAAGTATATTTATATTTTTCATGGACCTACAAGTGTTCATCAATTATTTAAACCTCATGCCTTCAATAACTATGATGTTATATTTTGTAATGGACCTTATCAAATAAAAGAATTAAGACATTTGGAAAAAAAATATAATTTAAAAAAAAAAATGCTCTTCAATGTTGGCTATCCATATTTAGATTATTTAATAAAGAAATCAAATCAAACCATAAAAAAACCTAGTAAAGTAATTTTATTTGCTCCCACCTGGAATTATAATAAAAATAATCTTTTTGATAAAAAAGGATTTGAGATTATTGAAAAACTCATCAAACAAAACTTCAAAGTAATTCTTAGACCACATCCAGAGCATTATAAAAGATCAATGAATGTAATAAATAAAATTAACTTTGAATTTAAGGGTGAAAAAAGATTTGTATTAGATAAAAATTCAATAGCACTAAAAAGTATGGAGGAGTCTGAATTATTAATAACTGATAACTCTGCTATTACAATTGAGTTTCTTTTTATCTTCTTTAGGCCAATTATTTACATTAATTTTCAAAGAAAAATTCATAATAAAAATTTTTTTGATATTCCAATAACACCAATTGAAGAAAAAATTAAGAATCTTTTTGGTTATGAACTAAAACCTAATCAAATTAATTTTTTCGAAGAACATGTAAAAAAAGCAAAATTAAAAATTTCCAACAAGTCAAAAATTACACAATTTCGAAATAAAAACTTTTCTAATATTGGGAATGTATCTGAATCAAGTTTTGATTTAATTAAACAGTTACTTAAGAAATAATTAAAAATAGTTTTTTATTTAATTTTAAAAATCGATAAAAATTTTTTGAAAAGATCTTTTATTTTCGTGATTGTCAATCTTAAATATACCAATGCCATAGCTACAAAAGCTACAAAAAACTGCAGAATCATACTTAAGAAACCACCATCCAAATAAGCGTATAAAAATCCAGGAAGTAGAGAAAAAACTAAAATAAGAAAAATAATATTATTCATTATTTTTCCTTTCAGACTCCACTTTTTCAGTAACTTCAATAAGATCTTTCTTATTTTTTGGTGAATTTTTAATAGTCACAAAATATCTATTTTTATTAAATTTCATTTTTTCTTGCGTTATACACGAAACTGCAAAGTGCATTATATTTACAGGTGAAATTTTTTGATTAAGATATTCACTACATTGGTTTGGGGATTTAATCAACATTAAATTTTTTAATCTTAATAATTCATCATTATTATTAACCATTGACCTGCTAATTCCATGATCTGAAATTAAAAATATTATGGGATTAGATTTATCCCTTTTTAAAATTTGATCAATTGACTCTATTACATTTTGATTAAGACAAGGTAAATCAGTAAGATACTGCGATACGGATGGTTCACCTAAACCTGGATTAATTGAATAATATTTTGAGCAATCTTCATTATACCTTTGAGGTTCATGTGGTGACATAATATGAGCCATCACAAAGTAATTAAATTTGTTTCCTTGATTAAAATCTAATGTTTTAATAATTGATGGTTTAAGATCTGTTAAAATATATAAAGCTTCAAAATATCTAAAAAAGGTACCACTTCTAATTATTCTCCATAATGGAGTCATTTTTAATAATAAAGCTATGTCATCATTTATAGTGCCACTTTTTATGCAAAAATCCTCAAGACCATTACATGTTATTTGAGAGTTACCTCCAGATTCAATAAAAATATTTTTATATCCATTAGATTTTAAAATATCCAATATTCTACTTTCATTTTGAATAATACTAACGTTATAGTCTGGAGTAAAAGTATAAAAACCCATATTTAGTGTCGTAGAGATAGATAATGGAGTGGTATCAAAATTGGAAAAAGATTTTGGAAAATACTTAAAACCCCTTTTTTGTAATTCGTTCAAAAAATAAGAATTATCAAAATTTAAATATTTTTTTAATACATCCTCTCTAGCATATTGGTCCAATATTATATAATAAATATTACTGTTTAAAACAATATCATAGCTGGAAATTTCCTTTTTTTCTTCAAAAAATTTTTTTGACGAGGAAATATTAAAGGGAATATTTATTATTGGAAAAAACCATAAAATTGATATTAAAACTGTTAAGATACTATTTCTATTAGAATCATTCATACGCCTTTGAAAAAAAGAATAAATTAAAAAGGTAGTTATGATTTGTAAAATTAATGATATTTTGGCAGAATATTCTAATGTACCTCTAATACCAATTACAAGTTCTTCAAATCCACCAAATAAAAAAAAGGGGATCATAATACTTATAACAAAACCTAAAACTTTAGTTTTTTTTTTTTTTAAAATTGACGAAAGTAAAAAATATAATATGGAAAAAAATAAAAATACAATTAATCCAAAAAAAACTATTTCTGAAGAAATAATATTATCTCTAAGATTATTTGATATAAAATGTATTACGGGCCAAAAACTAATAAATAAAATAAAAACATAATCAATTAAAAATATTTTATTTATTTTCATTTTATCTTAATGATTTTTCGGATTCTAGAGAAAGGCTATGTTTTTTATCATGGAAATATTTTTCCATAAAATTTCCATCTTCAATCTTGTTATATGTTATGTATAATATCGGTCTATCTTTAACAGAATTATTATAATCTGAACCATGAATACACATCCAATTAAAAAAAAGTATGTCACCTGGCTGCATTATTACATAAAACGGTCTGATTTTTGATGTAAATTTATTTTTTAGATATGGTCCGCCATCTAACAAACTATTAGTAATACTCTCCCAATTTTTTCCAAGTTTTTTATGCGTCTCAGTTTTTGGATAAATCTTCAAACACCCATTTGATCTTGAACATTCATCCAAAGGAATTACTAAGTTCAAAAAATCATCAGAATATTCTTTCCATCCCTTTTTTTTATTTCCTTCTTTACTTGTCCAATAAAAATGTCCGTCTACATGGAGTTTAAATCCACTTCCTTTTTTTGCTTGTTTATAATTAATTTTTTCCTTGAATATTGTAGCCTTTGCTCCCAATAAATTTGAAATATAATCATTTAATTTTTGATCTTTGAGCAGTTCTTGTATGAAATCTAATTTCTTTGAAAAATCTTCAATCCTTCTTATTACTTTCTCACCTTTATTTTTTTCAAAGTATACCTTGCAACCCAAATTTTCAATATCTGTGTTTTGAAGATATTTTTTTATATTAACTATTTTCTCAGCAGAAAAAAAATTTTTTAAAAGGACAAAACCATTTTTTTTATATTCAGAATTTATCTCACTAAAACTATGC
>NZFI01000014.1:0-8439 GCA_002690595.1 Rickettsiales bacterium | reverse complement strand
TTTTTTTTTTTAATTTACTTAAAAGTTTCTTAAATGAATCATTTGGAAAACATGAGAAAGTAATCTTCTCGAATGAAAAAAAATTATCTGAATTAGGTTTATTAATTAATATATCATCTATCGTTTTTCCTAAGCCATTAGGATACTGCTCACTGAGAATAATTGGAAAATTGAGCACACTAAAAGTCTTAACTAATATTTTTATATTCTCAACAATAATGTTTCTACCATATATATGGTCTATCAACTTTTCTTGAACATCAATTATTAATAGAAGAGATTTATCAGGTTCAATTTTCACTTACTAAAGAATAAATAAAAAATCAATATTTTAAAAGAAAATTAATATTTAATATAAAGCTGTTTCAATCTCAGTAGTAAGACCTTGAGAAGATGGACTAGTCATTGAAGAATACCAATTAATAATTTCACCATCCTTACCAATTAAATATTTATGGAAATTCCACCTTGGTGTTCCTATTACCGAAACATTTGAAGAAATCCATTTATATAATGGATGAGCATCATTACCTCGTATTTTTAAAATTTCAGTCATTGGAAAATTAACTCCAAACCTAATCTCACAAAACTTTTTTACCTCTGAGTTTTCGTGCAACTCTTGATTAAAATCATTTGAAGGAACTCCTAATACAATAAGTCCATCATCTTTATATCTATCATAAAGCTTTTGTAATCCAGCATACTGTGGGGTAAAGCCACATTTAGATGCTGTGTTTACCAATAATACAACTTTATTTTTATAAGAGGATAAATCAATTTGGTCACCTTCTATCGATTTAATACTAAAATCATGAAAAGATTTATCACTTGCCTCAGATTTTTGTGAAAAAAACATAATTACGATTAAAAAAAGAATTTTATACATATTAAATATAAATAATAATTTTTATTGAAAAAAAAAGTTTTATTTTTATTATTATATAATGTATTCCTTTTTTTTTAAGTATTTTACATTATTTTTTCTTTTTTTTTTTATATCTTGTACTGGAGAAAGACTAGTTCCAACGAAAGGCCCAGACGGTGAACCTGGTACTGAATTAAACTTTGCACAATTTGATGATATTCCAATCCCAGTTAGTTCATCATTAAATCAAAAAGATTCTATTATAATTTCTAAGAGTAGTGGTTGGCTTGGCAGACTAGTTTTTGATTCAAATAAAAAACAACTTTGGATTTTTGATTTTTTCAGAAATGAATTACCAAAATTTGGATGGAAAAAACTTTCAGAAATCCGAGCCGATTCTAGTCTTCTTAATTATACAAATGAAAAAAGAATTGCATCAATACAAATTTTTTCGAATACTTTAATTGGTTCGACCGTTTCTATTAGTGTCACGGAAATGGATAATTAAATCAAATAATAACTAGCAAGACTTAAGAACATAAAAAAACCGAATATATCCGTCAACATAGTAACAAATGTTCCGGAAGCCAAAGCTGGATCAATCCCATATCTAGTTAGCATAATAGGTATAAATGTTCCAAAAAAGGAACCAAATACTAAATTCAAAAGTAAGGAAATTGAAATTACAATACTAATTTTAAAATCCTGGAACCATAAAAAAGTTAATAATCCTGATAATATTGCGAAGATTAAACCATTCATAATGCCAACTATAATTTCTTTACCAGTTGTTCTTATAGCGTTTGACCATGTTAGCTGTTTCATAGCTATAGCTCTAACTGCTGTAGTCAAAGATTGAGTTCCAGAACACCCCCCCATAGACGCAATTATTGGCATTAAAGCTGCTAGAATAGTCAGTTTCTGAATAGAATCTTCAAAATTTTTAATTACAAAAGATGCTATGAAAGCAGCAATAAGATTAAACATTAACCAAGTAAATCTTGCTTTTGTTACAGATATTACTGCATCATAAAAATTTTGATCTCCTACTCCACCTAATTTTAATAAATCTTCTTCTGCTTCATTATCTATAACGTCTACAATATCGTCAACATATATTGATCCTTGAAGCTTATCTTGATTATCAACAACTGCAACTGAGGTAAGATTTCTTTTTCTAAAGAAATCTGCAACATCTTCTTGATCCATATCAATAGGAACACATGAGTGTTTAAATTTCATAATTTCAATAATTTTCATTGATCTCTTATTTGTTAAAATCTGACTTACAGAAACAGTGCCAATCAAGACATTACTTGAATCTGTTACGTATATATCAAAAAATATTTTCGGTAAATCTTTAGACTTTCTTAAAAAATCAATTACTTGACCAACATTTGCATCTTGAGAAATTTTGACCACCTCCAATTGCATTAATCTTCCTGCAGAATTTTCAGGGAATTTTAAATTTTCTTCAAAAAATTTTTTCTCTTTAGTTGATATTTTTGATAATAATTTTTTTCTTTTCTTTTCATCTAAACTCTCAATAATACTTACCGCATCATCTGAATTTAGTTCTCCAATCGCTTTTGAGAGAATGGAAAATTCAATTTCATTAATTATTTTTTCTAAAAAATTTGTTTCTAACTCAACTAAAATTTGACTATCAAAATTTTTTTTTAAAATTTTTAATAATCTCCTTCTGTTTAGGTCATTTAAAATTTGTAAATAAGCTGCAATTTCAGAAGAATGAAAATTTTGAATTCTTTTTTTAAGCTTTTTAGTGTTTTTTTTTTCTAATAGTTCAATAAATTCATTGACTATTTCAGGTTCTAAAAAATTTTTATTTTTTGATAAATTATCATTCATAATTAAAAAGTAAAAATAAACATCTCATACATAAAAAGTTTGGTGCGGTCGAGAAGACTCGAACTTCCACAGGTTATGCACCTACAACGACCTCAACGTTGCGCGTCTACCAGTTCCGCCACGACCGCAAAAGAAATTATTCAAACTCCATTATACTTTGATCTACCAATAGACTATCACCCTCCTGAGAGAAAATATCTTTTATTATCAATTCTTTTTCAGCTTTTATTATATTCTCCATCTTCATAGCTTCAATAACAGCTATTGACTCACCTTCTTGAACTTTTTGACCTTTTTTAACAAAAATTGAAACTAACAAACCAGGCATTGGAGACAATAAAAATTTAGATGTATCTATTTTTTTCCTCGGAATCATTAAAGAATTTAATTCTGCATGCCTATCTGATAAAACTATTATTTCAATTTTTAAGCTTTTATGACTGATAGTATATTTAGGTCCATTTCGTATAATTCCAAAATACAACAATTTATTTTCAATTAAAGCTGATAAAAGAGGAAATCCAATCTTCCAGTCACTTTTTAAATTAAAATACTTTTTATCAATAAAAATATCATAATTCTGATTGTAGTTATTAAAAGTTATCTTCGCTTTAGATTTTTTATCTTTAGAAATAACATTCCATTCGTTATCAATCATTCTATTAAACCCCTTAACCTGATTTGAAATAGAAGCAGCTCTATTCATATATTTAAAATGAATAAAAAGAGCGACTGCAAAAATCTCATCATAATTTTTCATCCTAGTATTTACAGGATCAAATCCGTTACTATAATTTTCCTCAATAAATTTAGTTGAAATATCACCAGAAATAAAATCTTTATGTTGCAAAATATTAGATAAAAACTCTTTGTTTGTATTAACTCCATTAATTAAATATCTATCTAAAGCATTAATCATTAAATCTATAGCTGAAGTTCTATCTTTTCCATAAACGCATAATTTTGAAATCATAGGATCATAATACATACTTATTTCAGAGCCTTCTACTACTCCACTATCTATTCTTATTTTTTTACTTTTAGGCTCTATATATCTCGTGAGCCTTCCAATTGAGGGTAAAAAGTTTCTAGTTGAATCTTCTGCATATATTCTTGATTCAATAGCCCATCCTGAAAAAATTATATCACTTTGTTTTAAATGTAGCTTTTTACCGTAGGCGATAGAAATCATCAATTCAACTAAATCAACATTTGTAATTAATTCAGTCACTGGATGTTCTACTTGAAGTCTTGTGTTCATTTCTAAGAAATAAAAATTTTTATTTTTATCTACGACAAACTCAACAGTACCTGCAGAATAATAACCAACTGATTTAGCTAATTCTATAGCCTGTTTACTCATTTTATCTCTTAAATCTTGATCAACAAATATACTTGGAGCTTCTTCTATAACTTTTTGATGCCTTCTTTGAATTGTACATTCTCTCTCACCAAGATGAATTATATTGCCAAACTTATCCCCAAAAATTTGGATTTCTATATGTCTTGGTTTTTCTATAAATTTTTCTATAAATACTCTCTCATCACCAAAACTTGATTTAGCTTCGCTAATCGCAGAGTTGAAATTTTCCTCTAATTCTTTTTGATTATAAGCAACTCTCATTCCTTTACCACCTCCACCTGCAGATGCTTTTACAATAATAGGGTATCCAATAGATTTAGACTCAATAATCGCATCTTCTAAAGAATCTATAATATTCAAACCTCCAGGTACAACAGAAACACCAGAATTATGAGCAACCTTTTTAGACTCAATCTTATCTCCCATAATTGAAATTGCTTTTGAAGGTGGTCCAATAAAAACTTTTCCTATTTTATTAACTTCTTTACTAAATTTCACATTTTCAGATAAAAAACCATAGCCTGGATGTACAGCATCAACCTTAGATATTTTCATAGCATTAATAATTTTTTTAATATCTAAATAACTATCTACTGAAGAGTTTCCACCAATATTAATAAATTCATCTGCAAGAATGACGTGAGGTGCAGAAGAATCTATATCAGAACATATTGCTACAGTTTTTATTCCTAATTTTTTAGCTGAACTTATAATTCTACAAGCAATCTCACCTCGATTAGCAATTAAAATTTTTGAAAACATTTATTTTTACCTACAATGGAATGTTGTCATGTTTTTTCCAGGGATTTTGTAGCTTTTTATTTTTCAACATTTCCAGTGACCTACAAATTCTTTTTCTGGTTGTATGCGGGTTTATAACATCATCTATAAATCCTCTGCTTCCTGCAATAAATGGATTTGCAAATTTTTCTCTATATTCTGTAGTTTTCTTATCTATTTTTTTCTTATCTCCTAATTCACCTCTAAAAATTATTTCTACTGCACCCTTCGGTCCCATTACTGCTATTTCTGCATGTGGCCATGCGTAATTAACATCACCACGAAGATGTTTTGAACTCATTACATCATAAGCGCCACCATAGGCTTTTCTTGTAATTATCGTGATTTTTGGAACTGTTGCTTCAGCAAATGCAAATAATAATTTTGCCCCATGTTTTATTATGCCATTATATTCTTGTGATGTCCCAGGCAGAAAACCTGGAACATCAACAAAAGTTAAAATTGGAATATTAAAACAATCACAAAACCTAACAAACCTTGCAGCTTTTCTTGCAGAATTATTATCTAAACATCCAGCAAGAACCATTGGTTGATTAGCTACGATACCCACTGGCGAACCTGTCATTCTTGCAAAACCAGTTAATATATTACCCGCATACTCAGGTTGAAGCTCAAAAAAGTCTCTATCATCAACAACTTTTGTAATTAACTCTTTCATGTCATATGGTTTGTTTGGATTATCAGGTACCAAACTATCTAATGACATTTCTATTCTATCTGCAGGATCCTCTGATTTTCTGAAAGGAGGTAGTTCTTTATTCGATGAAGGCAAAAAACCCATAAATCTTCTCAACTGAAATAAAGCTTCAATATCATTATCAAAAGCTAGATCTGCTACACCAGATTTTTTTGTATGTGTTGATGCTCCACCAAGTTCTTCATGACTAACCTCTTCATGCGTTACTGTTTTTACAACATCAGGACCAGTTACAAACATATATGAAGTATCTCTGACCATAAAAATAAAATCTGTCATAGCTGGACTATAAACTGCTCCTCCAGCACACGGACCCATTATTACAGAAATCTGGGGTATAACACCTGATGACAACACATTTCTTTGAAATACTTCAGCATATCCTGCAAGAGACGAAACTCCTTCCTGTATTCGAGCACCACCTGAATCATTTAAACCTATTACTGGAGCTCCAACTTGAAGGGCTTTGTCCATTATTTTAGATATTTTCAATGCATGAGACTCTGAAAGAGACCCGCCAAATACTGTAAAGTCCTGGCTAAATACAAAAGTTAATTTGCCATTAATAGTTCCATAACCCGTAACAACACCATCTCCAGGTATTTTTTGCTTATCCATGCCAAATTCTGAACACCTATGTTCCACAAACATATCCCATTCTTCAAAAGTTCCAGGGTCTAGCAAAACTTCAATTCTTTCGCGTGCGGTTAATTTTCCTTTACTATGCTGGCTATCTCTTCTTCTTTTTCCACCACCATCTACTGCTAATTTTCTTTTAAGATTTAGTTTTTTTAAAATTTCATTCATATTTAATTACAAAATAGTTCAAATTATTATTATATAAAATTTAATTTAAAAGTTTGAAAAAAATTACATAATTCTTTAATTTTTTTTTTTCCTCTAGATTAATCAACTTCTGATCATCTGTAATTTTCCATAATCTTTGTTGAAAATTATTTTCTAAATTACATAAAGTTTCAAACTTTGTAATTCCAAATTTTTTACTTATGAAAAAAAAACTCAAAATAACCGATTTACTGTGCTGCACAAGTTTATAAAATAACGATAGTGAAAAATTATCTAAATTTTTAAAAAAAATTAACAACCTTTTAGTTTTAAGTTTTGTTTGCATTCCCAAAGTATTATATATAACTTTTAATTTAAGTGAAAAAAAAGTTTCAAACTCTAAAATATACTTTCTATAGCTTTTATTCATAATTTTTTTCAGTTCTTCATTAACACTTGTACTGTAAAGTACATTATCAAAATGTATCATTTTTATTAGATATTTAATAATTTTTATTCTATCTTTATTAGATAAACCTGAAGCAAAATAAGATAAGGATGTTATAGGTGTTCTAACCTGATCAACAAACTTATTTTTTTTCAATTCCAATATAATATAATTCGCCATTTTTTCTGAATATACCCTAAAAGGTTTTTTATTCGCTAATAATACTAATTTATTATCTTTAACTATATTAAAGTAACCTGCTTTTTTCTTATATTCATAAATCATTAATTATTGGCCAACTATCAATTTCAGAAAAGGTATTTTCTGATATAGATTCAATTTTTAAGTTAAGTTCTTTCAAGTTTTTTAACATTATTAAAGGGATTTCCGATTTTAAAAAAAAATTTTCACCACTAATATCCCTAAACGATAAACTAAATGCATGAAGGCTAAATTTAAAATAATTGTCACCTTGAATTCCATATTTCTTATCACCAATAACGGGAATATTTATTTGTTGTAAATGTTTCCTAATTTGATGTTTTCTTCCAGTAATTGGCATTAAAATTAAAACTGAATTCTTAGTGTTGTAATCTAAAACTTTATAGTATGTTTTTGCATCAAAATACTTTTTATTAAAAAAAATTTTTTTATTGATTATTCCAAATTTCTTTTTTGGAACACCATTAACAATAGCAATATAATTTTTAACAACTTTTCTTTCTCTAAATATTTTTGTCATAAACTTTGCTGATTCTAATGTTCTTGCAACGATCAATAAACCGCTTGTTTCTCTATCTATTCTATGAACTAATTTAGGTTTTTTAGGATAATCAAATCTCAAAATATCAAGTAAAACATCGATATTAAATTTTATTTTAGTACCACCTTGTACTGCAATTCCACTTGGTTTGTTTAAAACAATAATATTACTATCCTTATATATTACCCATCTTAAAACATCATTTTTAATACTTGTAGAGAGATTGATTGTTTTTTCTCTTGAATTTTCTTTTATTAATATACTTGGTATTTTTAATTTATCTTCAACACTTAACTTATATGAGTTTTTAATCCTTCGTCCATTAACTCTGATAGCACCTTTTCTTATCAATTTACAAAATAATGGAAATGAAGCTTTTGGAAAATTTTTTTTTAACCAATAATCCAATCTTGTACCTTCAAAATCTTTGTTTACAGTTTTATATAAACAATCATAAGAAGACATTAGATTATTTTATTTTTTTTGATTCTTTTTCTAAAGTATTATCTTTTGACTTAACTTCTTTCTTATTATCAGATTTAGTTTTAGTATCTAATTCTTTTTCTGAAACTTGACTTTTTAATTCTTGATTATTCTGATCCTGTTGTTTCAATTCTTCTTTAACTCTCTCTTTATCAATCAAACCTTTAGCATTTATATCTCTTTCCACAAATTCTATAATAGCCATTGGAGAAGAGTCTCCATATCTAAATCCAGCTTTTAAGACTCTTGTGTAACCACCGTTTCTTTTTGAATATCTTTTTGAGAGTATATTAAAAACTTTATCTACACTTAAACTATTTCTTAAAATTGAAAAAACACGTCTTTTAGAATGTAACGTTTCTTT
>NZFI01000013.1:0-8661 GCA_002690595.1 Rickettsiales bacterium | reverse complement strand
ATAATTATAGTAAGTTGTATTGATAATTTAATTAAGGGTGCTTCAGGTCAAGCAATTCAAAATATGAATATTATGTTTGATTTTAATGAGAATGAATCTTTATGTATAAATAATTTATTCCCATAAAATGTATCCAGAGAACAAAATAATACCCTATAAGGGAATATTTCCAGATTTAGAAAAAAATGTTTTTCTTGCGGCTGGTTCTAAGATTATTGGTAACGTTTATATTGGTTCAGAAAGCAGTGTTTGGTATAATTGTGTTATAAGAGCTGATGTAAATCATGTTAGAATTGGCAAAAAAACAAATATTCAAGATGGAACTATCATTCACGTTTCTTCATCTGGTTTTTCAGCAACTGGGGGAAAGGGTTGTCCAACATTAATTGGTAATAATGTAACTATTGGACATAATGCAACGATTCATGCATGTACTATTAATGATTATTCATTAGTTGGGATGGGATCAATTATTTTAGATGGTTCAGTTATCGAAAAAATGTCCTTTGTTGCAGCAGGATCATTAGTTCCTCCTGGCACTCAGATTGGTAAAGAAGAGCTATGGGCAGGAAATCCAGCAAGATTCAAGAGAAAGATTAATGAAAAAGAACAAAACCTCATAATTAACACTCCTGAAACATATTCAATACTTAGAGAAGAATTTTTAAAAAAATAGTTTTAGATTTAGATTTAAAGTTTATTATAAATAATGTTTTTTAAAAAATGTGATATAACATTCTAATGAATAAAATAAATACAAATACTTTAAAAATTTTTATTCCAGTTATTTTACTATTTTGTTTGCAATCTTGCGAAACAATAACTTCTATCCCTAGCAAAATTGCTCAAGGTGGTTCAGATACTATAGATTTTGTAACCTCAGTTTTTTCTGATGATTCAGATGATGTTGAGGAAGTAAATAATCAAATAGATTCAGAAAATCTCAAATCAGCAAAACCTCCAGAGAATAAATTAAAAAAAGAAACAATGGAAGTGAATGATATTGAACCCACAGTCGACAATCAGAAGATAATTAACCAGAATTTAGTTGAATCAGATCAAGTTCTGGATGCAGTTCCTCCAGAAGATTTAGAGGTAAAAAACATTTTAGAGAAAGAGGAAAAATCCTATATTTCTAGTTTAAATAAAGAAAAAATTAAACCAATAGTTTCTACAAAAGTTGACAAAGAATTATATAATAACACTTTAAACATTAAGAATAAGATTCAATTTAGAATAGCTACTATTAATTTTTCAGCTGGTTCAAGTACTTTAAACAATTTAGACCTAAGAAAGATAAAAAAAGTTATGAGTTTAGCTAAGAAAAAGAATGCAGTAGTAAAAATAGTTGGACATGCAAGTACTAGGACAAAAGATATGCCTTTGCTTAAACATAAACTAGCTAATTTTGCGATTTCTGATAAGCGCTCTCAAGCTGTCGCAAAAGTCTTCATTGATAATAAATTTCCTTTAAATAAATTAATTACCGAAGCAGTCTCAGATTCAAAACCTTTATTCCATGAATCTATGCCAGCTGGAACTTATGGAAATCAAAGAACAGAAATTTACATAATTTATTAATAAAATAATATGAAAACCCTTAAAATTGCAGTTGCAGGTATAGGTACTGTTGGAAGCGGTTTGGTAAGTCTGCTTTTAAAAAATAAAAAATTAATTGAAAAAAAAATAAAAAAGAAAATAGTATTAACTGCACTTGCTTCAAGAAAAAAAATCTCATTTTCTCAACTTTCTACTGAAACTTTAATATTCAAAGATGCCTCTGATTTTTTAAACTATAAAAATTATGATATTCTAGTTGAACTAATCGGAGGTGAAGATGGTATTGCCAAAGAAATATTAGTTGATGCTTTATCTTCTGGTAAAAGTGTCGTTACAGCAAACAAAGCTCTAATTGCAAAATATGGTTTAGAGTTAATTACTTTAGCAAAAAAAAATAAATCATTAATTGGATTTGATGCAGCGGTTGCAGGAGGAATTCCAGTTATAAAAATTTTAAATGAATATTTAGTGTCAAATAATATCAAAAAAATTTTTGGAATTTTAAATGGAACTTCTAATTTTATTTTATCTAAAATGTTAGAAACTAATAAAGATTTTAAATATATATTAAAAGATGCTCAAAAGCTTGGTTATGCCGAGTCTAATCCTGCTTTTGATATTGATGGAACCGATACAGCACATAAAACTACTATTCTATCGTCTTTATGTTTTGGGAACTTTGAAAATTTTGATTCTGTATATATTGAAGGTATTGAAAATATTCAGTTAGCTGATATTAAATTTGCTTATAAGTTGGACTATAAAATAAAGCTTGTGGGAATTACCGAGAAGAAAAATAACAAAATTTCACAGTTTGTTTACCCATGTTTAATTAATAAAACATCTATAATTGCTAATGTTGATAATGTTTTTAATGGTGTTGTCATTGAATCAGACTTTACTAATAAGCTTTTTTTACAGGGTGAGGGAGCAGGTTCTTTTCCAACTGCCACTTCGGCTATGAGTGATATTATTGAAATTTCAGAAAAAATTGAGTTTAACAATTTTAATTTAAATTATGAGAAAAAAAGAATTTCTAATTTTAAAATTCTTGATAGATTTGGTTCTTATTATATAAGATTTACAACTTTAGACCAACCAGGAGTCATGGCTGCAATTTCTAATGAATTTAAAAAAATAGAAATTTCAATTAGAACAATAATTCAAGAAGAATCACTTTTAAATAAAGAAAATTATGCAACCATTATTTTAACCACTCATGACTGTATTGAAAAAAATATGCTTAAGGCGATGAATAAGATTGATTCATTATCTTTTGTTAAAAGTAAAACAGTTTTTTTTAGAATTGAGGAAGTTTAAATTTTAGTAATGAATTTTGTAATTTTTTTACCAATCAATGGTTTAGCATAATTTATAAAACTATTAGTAATATTATTACAATCATTGTTTATAAAATTATTTGGCATTAATTTTGTTTTTCCAGCAATATCCTTCAATTCTCTTTTTATAATATTTGTTTGGTAGGCTAGGTTAAAATTTTCTCTTTCTTTGATTGCTAAAGAAAAAGAATTTTTTTCTTTTAATGACATAGTAAAAGCTTTTTTACCTATTAGTTTTGATTCATATTCATCAACTTCAGATCTACATCCAATAAAACTTCTTTGAGTATAACCTAGTGTATCTGCTCTTACTCTTTTAATATTTAACTTTGATTTAATTTCATTTGATAAAAAATCTCCTAATGCTCCGGAACCAGATAACTGTATATTACCATGAGCATCTTTTTCATTTGAATCTAAAATTTTTTGAGATAAGAGTATATTATTTTTATCCTTGATTCCCTCAGATATAGCAATAATACATTTTCCATATTTTTGGTATGTTAATTTAACATCTTTTAAGAATTTACTTATGTTAAAAGTTGTTTCTGGCAAATATATTAAATGTGGTCCATCATTTTTATTTTGTTTTAATAAAGTTGACGAAGCTGTTAAAAAACCAGCATGTCTTCCCATTGTAATACCTATATAAACACCAGGTAACGAATTTATATCAAGATTTATTCCTGCAAAAACAGATGCAACATATTTAGCAGCTGAACCAAATCCTGGAGTATGATCATTTAAAACTAAATCATTATCAATAGTTTTTGGAACATGAATACATTGAAGTTTATAATTTAATTTATCTGATTTTTCAGAAATTATTTTTAAGCTATCAGATGAATCGTTTCCACCAATATAAAAAAACTTTTCAAATTTTCTTAGCTGAATTATTTTTAATATTTCATCACAATATTTTTCATCAGGTTTATCTCTCGTAGATCCTAAAGCTGCACCAGGAGATTTAGAAATTAATTTTAATTTTTCATCTGAAAAACTTGAAAGATTATAAAATTTAGAATTAATAATTCCATTAACGCCATTTTCAGATCCAAAAACTTGATATGATTTTTTTTTTGCTTCTTCTATTATACCAACTAAAGACTCATTAATTACCATTGTTGGTCCACCACCCTGGGCTATCAGTATTTTTTTTCTTTGCATCTATTTAATTATTTGTGAAAAGTTCATATAGTTAAATATGGAAATTACACTGAAAAATGTTAATGGTAAATTAAAAAATTCTATAAATAAATCTCTTTCTGCAAGAGGTTTTTATTGGAGCGAGAGAAAAGCTGAAGAAAAAAAATTTTCTAAATTAGTTGATGAACTTAATGTTGATAAATTCTTTGCTAAAATTTTATCATTAAGAGATATTAATATTGAAAATTATAATGATTTTCTTGAGCCTAAGTTAAAAAATTGCTTTCCGAATCCTAGTACTCTTGATGGACTTGATAAAGCCACAGAATTGATAGTAGAACTAATAGTTAAAGAAAAAAAAATTGGAATTTTTGGTGATTATGATGTGGATGGAGCGACATCTACTGCAATTCTTGGAAGATTTTTTAAGGAAATAAACGTTCTATTTGAATATTATATTCCAGATAGAATTAAAGAGGGTTATGGCCCTAACATTGAGGCATTTAGAAGACTATCAGAAAAAAAATGTGAACTAATAATTACTGTTGACTGTGGAACAACTTCTAATTTTGTAATTAAAAAAGCTAATGATGAAAATATGACAATTATAGTTGTTGATCATCATCAACAAGTTAGTGATTTACCAAATGCTTATTCAATTATTAATCCTAATAAAAATGTGGACAATTCAAATTTAATTGATCTTGCAGCAGTTGGTGTTACTTATCTTTTAATAGTTTCAATTAATAGAAAACTTAAAAAATTAAATTTTTATAAGAACAAAAAAGAACCGAATCTTTTTAATTATTTGGACTTTGTCGCTCTTGGAACAATATGTGATGTTGTGAAACTTGATTTATTTAATAGAGCATTAGTTAAACAAGGGATTAAGGTTTTAAATAAGACCAATAATTTGGGACTACAACATTTGATTAAGTCATCTAATATTTCTGATGAACTTAATGAATTTCATTTAGGTTACGTTTTAGGTCCAAAAATAAATGCTGGAGGGAGAGTTGGGAAATCATCAAAAGGTGTTGAATTACTTTTGTCTGAAAATTCATCACATTGTATGATTATAGCCGATGAGTTAAATAAATTTAATGAAGAAAGAAAAAAAATAGAAAAACAAGTTGAAGAATCAGCAATAAAAAAAATTTTAAAAAATAAAAAAATCATATGTGTATCAGGAAAAGATTGGCATCCAGGTGTTATAGGAATTGTGGCAGGCAGGCTAACTGAAAAATTTTATAAACCATCAATTGTTATTTCTGAAGGGAGAGAGGTTTGTAAAGGTTCGGCACGTTCTGTCTCAGGCTTTAATATCGGAAATCTAATTAAGTTAGCATTAGAAAATGGAATTTTAATTGATGGGGGAGGGCACAAGATGGCTGCTGGATTAACAATTGATAAAAAAAAAATTCCACAACTTATTGATTTTGTTGATAAAAATTTTCATGAGGAAAATGTTTCTATTGAAAAATATTATGATGCTAAAATTTTTCTTTCTAATATTGATCTACAAATGTTTGAATTAATCAATAAAATTTCTCCATTTGGTTCAGGCAACTCAAAACCAAAGTTTTGTTTTGAAAATTGTTTTATCAAATTCCCAAAATTAGTTGGTAATAGTCATGTGTCTTGTTTGCTAAGTGATGTCCATGGAAATACAGTGAAGTCTATAGCTTTTAAGGCTTTTGAAAATAAAGTTGGTACAAACCTTCTTGAAAATAAAGGAAATAAATTTAATGTCATTGGTCAAATAAATTTGAATTCTTGGAATGGCAGAGAAAGTTTACAAATTTTAATTGAAGATATAATATCAACTATTTAGTCAACTATTCTCATTTGTGAATAATATATTTTGCAATCTTTACCGTCAGTTTCAACTAAACAGTTAAGATATTCTGAAAGACGAGATTTTGAGCATCCAGCAGCTTTATATAAATGTAATCCATAAAAATTTTTTTCAAAATTTTCTTTAAAATTTCTTAGTTTTTTTCTCAAAAAATCTGATTTAATATCTGATTGTTTCTTTATTTTTTTAATTCCAAATTCATAAGGAAGTATTATTTCAAATCCCCTTTTATAACAAAGTTTTGAACTACTTTCTTTGGCAAAAATTGAACTATTAAAAAAAGTAAAAACAAATAATAATAAAATATTTTTTAGCATATCAAAATAAATCTTTTATATATAAAAAAATAAAGATATATATATGCTTTAATTAAACTGTCAAGCTTTTTGTCCCCTTCGTCTAGAGGCCTAGGACACCGCCCTTTCACGGCGGCAACACGGGTTCGAATCCCGTAGGGGACGCCAAAAAGAATTTAATAGATTGTGTTTATTATAAAATATTTATCTTACAAAAAAATGAATATTTAAATTGTTATGCTTCATTACGTTTTAAAAAAATCAATCAAACCACCTTTTTCTGAAAGCTTTAATGAAATATATTTTGGCATGGGTTGTTTTTGGGGAGTTGAAAAACTTTTTTGGAATATTCCAGGTATATGGATTACTGCTGTTGGGTATTCTGGTGGAAGTTTAAAAAATCCAACTTATCAGCAGATCTGTAATGAAGAGACTGGTCATGCAGAAGTAGTAAAAATAATTTATAATTCTAATATAATTAATTTGTCCAAACTATTAGATCTTTTTTGGGAAAACCACGATCCAACTCAAGGAATGCGTCAAGGCAACGACATCGGTTCTCAATATAGATCAGTTATTTTTGTAATTAATGAAACTGATTTTAAAATAGCAGAAACTTCAAAAGAGAAAGTTCAAAAAATACTTTTTAAAAATAATTATAATGAAATTACAACGGAAATTAAATCTTTAGAAACTTTTTATTATGCTGAGGAATATCATCAACAATATTTAGCTAAAAATCCAAATGGTTATTGTAATTTAAAAGGGCTAAATATTAAATTATAACTCGTAAAAAATTTTAGGGAATAATCCATTGTTTTGAAATTTTTATCATATCATTTTGTTCCCTTTTAATTTTAAATTCTGCTCTTCTATGTCCAACACTACTTAAATATAACCATTCTATTCTGTCAATTTTACATAAAATACAACAAAAATTCTCTTTGCCTTTTTCAGAGTCTTCAAAAGAAGGAGCATTTTTAGAATATTTTTTATTGAAACCAGAATGATAAATATTGCTATTACTTCCAGGCTTTAAATCACTTAAATAACATCTTCTTGACCAAGTACTTAGTCTTTCCCATGCATTATTGTAATTTTTTTCAATTCTTGCTTGTCCTGATAACCTTAATTGTATTTTTTCTTGTTCATCATAAAAAACAATACAAATATTTTTATTTCTTTTAATTTCAGTTATTTTTTTTGATCTTATGTCGCTGTGAACCAAAATAACCCATTCTTTGCGAAAAAATTGTCTCAAAACAACAGTTCTTGAATTAGGTTTATTACTCTTATCAACAGTTGAAAGTAAGGGGGTATGAAATGGTGACTTTCTATCTTTAACTGCAGTGGCTATTAAATTGATAATTTTATCTAAACTTAGGTTTAAATTATTATAAAATTTAGGATTTATCTTCATTTTTTTGTATTTAGTTCATAAAAAGTAATTGAAGCAGCATTTGAGACATTTAAGCTATCAACCAAACCATCTTTATTAATCATAGGTATGGTTATTAGATAATCACAATTTTTTTTTATTAAACTTCTAATTCCTTTTCCCTCTGAACCTAAAATAATTACTTTATTTATATTTTTAGGTATACTTGAGATTTTATCTTTACCTTTTGTATCTAGTCCTAAAATCCAGTAGTCATTAAATTTTAGTTTTTGAATTAGGTTATTAATATTGACTATTTTAATCATTTTTACATATTCAAAAGCACCCGAAGCAGCTTTAGTCATTGTTGGATTTATGTTGAATGAGTTATTATCATTGTAAAAAATTAATTTAATTCCAAATAAATATGCACTTCTTATTATAGCACCAACATTTTGTGAATCTGTTAGTGAATCTAATATAAGAATAGTTGATGTGTTTTCTTTGAGTGCAGAATCAATATCTTCCTCTATGAGCTTTGAGCATTTAACAAGAATTCCTTGATGCAGTTTATTCTGTATTTCATTATCTAATATTTTTCTACCAACAATTTTACATTTTGCTATTTTTGAATCATTAAGTTTTGTTTTTAATTTTTCATAAACCTCTTTTGTACATTTGCAGTAATAAATAATTCTTTTTTTATTATTTAATGCTGATACTGAAGAATGAAAACCATATACTAAATCAAATTTTTCCATAAATTTTTATAAATAAATATTTTTTATTTTTCTTTTCTATTTTTTTACTTTACAAATATTGGAAATGCAAAGTATACATTCTTTTCACGGAGGGATGGCCGAGTGGTTAAAGGCATCAGACTGTAAATCTGACCACGCAAGTGTACGTAGGTTCGAATCCTACTCCCTCCACCATTCTTATATTATCATCAAAACTTTTTCTGGTGTCCCCCATAAAAAGCAATTTTTTTCATAAAAAAATTTGGTCTTTGCATACATGAAGGATACTTTTTCAGAAAGTTAATAATTTGATTTTTATTAGTAATATCAAATGGATTTTCTT
>NZFI01000012.1:0-18624 GCA_002690595.1 Rickettsiales bacterium | reverse complement strand
TTTTAATAGATTTTATTAGAGTATAAAACTGTTTTATATTGTTTTCTAATAATGAAAAAAATAAGCTTTTCACACAATGAACTTAATAAATTCTTACTTATTGGAAATGTAAACAGTTATGTTATTGATAAAATAAACCCTCTAATTAGAGCTATAAAACGAAAAAATTACCTAGCAATTTTTTGCACATTGAGATTTAAAAAAAAAATTACTACCGTAAAATTAGGAAACTTCCCTGAAAATAAAATTGATGAAATTTATAGTAAATTTGATATTGCATATAAAATTTCAAAAAATGGAAATAATCCTAACTTTGTATTCAAAACCTTAAAAAATCATAATAACTTTGAAGAAAATAACTTAAACCTTATTTCGTTAAAAACCATACAGGAACTATTTTTTAAAGATGGAGATTTAAGCAAAAAATATAAAATTGATGTCAAAAATATACTAAAAAAAAATCTTAAAGAATTAATAGTGAGGCCAATAATAAAATTAAGTAATAAAGAAATTGATTCAGTTATAGAAAATCTGATTATTAAAAAAAAATATAGCACCACAAGGAATGTTCTCAATTATCTCTTTACTTTACTAAATTATGCAATAAAGATTGAAGATCTTGGAAATATAAGGAATCAAATACTTACAATTTTAAAAAATATTAAAAAGCTCAAAACAAATAAAATTATAAAAATTAATATGAGTGATAAAATTAAATCGCGCAATAAAATTATTAAACAAATACATAAACTTGACACTAAAGAATTAAAAAAACTAAGTCTTTATTTAGATAAAAATGAACCTAGAAAATAGAAAAATTTTGTGGTCTCATATCCAAAAAAGAGGAGATTTATTAAAAGATAAACTAACACCAGATCCAAGACATCCTAAAGGAAGAAATCCTTATGCACATATCTGCTCATTAATTAAGAAGAATTTTGGTTATTCATATAAAGACATTCCTGACACATACTTAAAAGAAGTTTATGAATTTATAGAAAATATTAAAAATTAATAATAAATCAAGGAAATCTCTTTTATGTAATAAGGGAGGATTAAAAATATAAGATTTCCTTGAAATTTAAGTTTCTGAAAATTCAGAAAAGCTATATAGGATTAGCAAATTTTATACCAATTATTAATTTTTTATAAGTTTAAAGTTTTTTTTATACAGTTAATATAGAGTTATACATAGATATATCTGAATGATAATTAGTATAATTTTTTTGGCTCTGATACTTTTAGCACTGAATAAATATTCATCTGAAAAATTTAAAAAAAAAATTTTTGGGTTCTTAATAATATTATATCTTTTACTATTAAAAATTTTTTAATTTTAATGACTGGCTTTAATCTAACATACGCAGCTCTTTTATTTCCTGCTATACCACTAATGATGATCTCTTTTGGAAATAGATACTCCTCCTTAAGTTTGCTTATTAGAAAAATTCATGATGAGTTTATCAACAAAAAAATTAGCTCAAAGGATAAATCTGCTAAAAGATATTTATCACAAGTGAAAGTTCTTAATTTAAGATTAAAATATGTACAATATATTCAAACTCTATCAGGATTTTCTTTTCTTTTTAATCTTTTAACAATTCTTTTTGGGATTTTTAACTATATGATAATTTCAGTCTTTCTATTTGTACTAGCAATCTCTATTTTTTGTATTGCAATCATACTATTTGTTATAGAGATTCAATTAGCTAGTAAAGCATTAAAAACTCACATAGAAGATCTTGAGGAAATTTAAGATTATGAGATCTGAAGCATTATTAGATCTAATGAATCAACCAAAGGGTTTATATATACTTTTTTTTACAGAGCTCTGGGAAAGATTTAGTTATTACGGAATGAGAGCGATTCTTGTTTTATATCTTGTATCTGATCAAAATTCAATAAATCCAGGATTAGGATTTAGTAAATCGCAGTCAATAGAAATTTACGGATGGTACACTGCTTTAGTATATCTCGCTTGTGTGCCAGGAGGAATAATCGCAGATAAATTTCTAGGTCAAAAAAAATCAGTTTTGATTGGAGGATATTTTTTATGTTTGGGACACCTGCTTTTATCTATTCCTAACGTAATATATTTTTGGTTAGGAATTTTACTTATAATTTTTGGTGTTGGATTATTAAAGCCTAATATTTCTTCATTGGTAGGATTACTCTACCAAAAAAATGACAAGAATAGAGAACAAGGTTTCACAATTTTTTATATAGGAATTAATATTGGAGCTTTCATCGCAAGTATTACTGTGGGTTATATTGGTGAGAAGTTTGGTTGGCATTATGGTTTTTCTCTAGCAGGAATTGGAATGATTTTAGGACAAATAGTTTTTCTTAATGGTCAAAAATACCTTGATATCAAACATTTCAAGAAAAAATCAAATACTATAATTAAAAATAAGTCTTTCACAAAAGTTGAAAAAGATAGAATAAAAGTACTTTTTATTTCTTTCCTTTTAATCATATCTTTTTGGGCAGCTTTTGAACAAGCAGGAGGATTGATGAATATATTTATTTATGAAAAAACAAACAGGCTTATTAGTTGGTTAGGAAACTGGCAAGTGCCTGCAAGTTGGTTTCAATCAATAAATCCTCTTTTAATAATTATTTTAGGATTACCAGTTTCACAATTCTGGATAAAGATGCAAAAATATAATATTTCATCTTCATCACTTTTTAAA
Source organism: Rickettsiales bacterium (assembly GCA_002690595.1). Taxonomy (GTDB): domain Bacteria; phylum Pseudomonadota; class Alphaproteobacteria; order Methylaequorales; family Methylaequoraceae. Next base: position 15,931 of record NZFI01000012.1, on the reverse strand, counting down.
ATTACTTGTGGTTTAATCATTATGGGACTTGGTTTTATTTTTATGTTTTTAGCAAGCATAGAATATCAAAAAAATGGATTTTCTTCGATGCATTGGATTTTCTTAGCTTTCCTATTTCATACAGTCGGCGAATTATGTGCATCTCCGGTTATATTATCTTTTATAACTAAATTGACTCCAAGTAGATTTATTGCATCTACAATGGGAATATATTTCGCAATGGTTGGAATTGGAAATAAATTTGCTGGAAGTATTGGTTATTATTCACAAACCCTGGGTGAATCTGAAATATTCATTAGTATTACTTTTTTTTGTATAATACTAAGTTTAATAGTATTAATTTTCATTAAAAAGCTCAATAAACTTGCACACAATGCAGATAATTAATTGTGCGCCCGTAGCTCAAATGGATAGAGCATTTGATTTCGACTCAAAAGGTTAAGGGTTCAAATCCTTTCGGGCGCGCCAATAAGCTAAAAAAAAAGTAAAAAACCATTTTTTTTTAACCACTCACGATCCTTCTTATAATTTGGGTGATTTTTTTCAACCTCATTCCAAAAATTCTTTGAGTGATTAGACTCTATTATATGACATAACTCATGAACTACTACATAATCTATAACTGAAATTGGGGCCATAACTAATCTCCAATTTAAGAAAATTTCTTTTTTTACATTCGAACATAAACCCCATTTAGATTTGTAATCTTTAATAAAAAAATTATTAATTTTAAGTTTCATTTTTGTGGAATAAAACTCTATTTTTTTTTTAAATAGTGAGATTGATAATTGCTTATACCAATCAATTAATATTTTATGTGCTTGTTCTTTATTAAGATTATTTCCTGAAACAAATATTTTATCGTCTTTAATTTCAACAGAGTTTTTTATATTTTTTTTCAATATCATCTTTTTCTTTTTGCCATATAAAAGAAAAATATTATCTTTTGATCTTTTTTCTAGAGATTCTTTTTTGTTTAATTGCAATTTAATATTTTTATCAATCCAGACTCTCTTATCATTAATAATTTCTTTTAATTTATAATTAGGAGTCAAGTAAGAACATCTAATAAATAATTTAGCATCTCTTACTATAAGAGCAATTGATCTTCTATTAGATTTTTTAATGATTATTGGAAAAGTAAATTTTTTAAAATCTAAATTTTCAATTTTGTAAAATTTATTTAAAAGTTCAAACATTAATTTTTTTCTTTTTTTTCTTTTTCTAAATTTAAATTTTTAAACTTAGTATTTATATAATCATCAAAATAATTTCCCAAAAGTTCAAAATTCTCAACTAAAAGCCTAAAACTATTCTTATCAATTTTTAAAACTTGTGAATCATTAATTGCATTTATTGTCCCTGTTCTTCTTCCCCCTGATAAAATTACTCGTGATCCAAAATGATCACCTTTCTTATAAATTTTTGTAAATTCCCTACCATCTTTTGTTTTTTTATAGGTATTTCTAAATTTACCGTGAGTAACAATATAGAAACCATCAGCAATCATTCCCTCCTCAAAAACTAAGTCTCCAGCTTTAAAACATTGATAAGCAACAGGTTTTGGTTTAAATCTTTCTGTCATTACAGTATTTCTTGGAACAAAGATTTCTAAAACCCAACCAAAAACAACTCTAATCTTTGTAGGTAGTGAAGGTATAAATGATAGATAAAATATTTTCCATATTAACCAAGCTAGAAAACCCTTTATTTTGAAAAAAAAAATTTTGCCAACTCCTCTTCTCGATCCTAGCGAAGCCAATGACCCTTTTGTTTTATATGAAAAATCTTCTAATTTTTTCCCTAATTCATGTCTTATTATATTATTAGCTAAGGTTTTGCCCTCTGCAACTGCAAATTGTGCAGTAGGTAAAGCATAAGCTTTTTTATTATTAAGTTTATTTATAATTAAAGCTGAATCACCTATTGCCCATATATTCGAGCAACCTAAAACTTGAAGTTTTTCATTAGTTATAATTTTATCATTCTTCATGGGTAGCTTTGATTCTTTAATTAAAGAAGAAGACTTGGATCCTATAGTTGAAATAATTGTGTTAGTATTTATTGATATCCCATTATTTAAATATGCTTTAGTACCTGTTATTTCTTTAATATAGATATTTAAATATACTTTTATTTTTTTATTTATAAAAAAACTATAAACATATTTACTAATATCTTTTGTTAACTCTGGAAGCAATCTATTTGAAAGCTCAACTATATGGAAAACTATTTCTTCTTCGTTAATATTAGTGTAATAAGGAAGAATTCTCTCAATCATTTCTTTGATTTCTCCAATTGTTTCAACTCCAGAAAAACCTCCTCCAATTACAACAAAATTTAGCAATCTAATTTTAAGGTCAGCGTCTTTTGTTACGTCGGCTAATTCTAAACAACTTAAAATATGATTCCTTAAAGTATATGCATCTTCAAGATTTCTAATAGTAAAAGCATGATTTTTTAATCCAGGTATAATTTCTAGGTTACTTTCTTGACCTAAAGCAACAATTAAATGATCATATTTCAACCAATGCAAACGTTTTCTGAAGCCTTGAACAACTCCTACTCTTTGATTCTTAATATCTATTTTAGAAACTTCAGCATTCCTAAAATAAATTTTTTTTATTATTTCTCTAAGGGGTATTACAGCATCTGAGTCACTAATTCTTCCCGAAACAACTTCTGGTAAAAGTGGTTGGAAAATAAAATAATTATTATTACTTATTAGTTCAATTTCAATGTTGTGGGAGATTTTACTTTCAAGTTTTTTTGCCGTGTAAACACCACCAAAACCCCCACCTAAAATTAAAATCTTTTTTTTCATTTAAAAACCAAAAAATTCAAGATTAAACTTATCCTTTTTTTCTTCTTTTTTAATTAAGGATAAAGAACCGTATGAAATTCTTTTCCAGTTTTCTTTTATTAAAGTATCAAAAGGAATATCAGATATATATGAAATAATTCCATTAATAGATCCTGCATGTGCAACTATGAATATATCTTTTTTATTCTTTAGAACCTCATCACAAAAAGATTTTAATCTATCAAAGAATTGTAAATTTGATTCCCCATTTGGAATCTGAAATTTCATCAAATTGTTCTCCCAACTTTGAATTTTTTTTCTAGATATTTCATTAAATTTTTTCATCTCCCAATCACCAAAATTTAGTTCCTTTAGTCTGATATCTTTTTTGAAATCATTAAAAAGTGCTTCTGATAGCTTAACACACCTCTTTAAAGGACTGGAAAATATTTCTAAGTTATTTAAATCAACTTTTTTTACTAAAAATTTTTTTTTGATATCTTTAACTTCTTCATCAAAATTATCACTTACATCAAGATCAGTTTGACCATAAAATGTATCTTTTGGAACATTGAGAGAAGTATGTCTTAATAAATATATTTTCAATTTGTTACTATTTTAAAATTATCTAATTTTCTAAATTTAATATATTTATATTCCACTTTTTTGACCGTTGAAAAGAAAGAACCTTTTTTTAAATCATCGAGGAAACCTTCTAATTCATAATCATTGCCGTTAGCTTCTAATTCTACTGTTCCATTTTCATTATTCATAACCCATCCATAAATATTTTTTTTTATAGCATTCTTTCTTACCCATGCCCTAAAACCTACACCTTGTACTTTTCCAAAAATAGTACATTTTAAATTTCTTCGTTTTCTAATCATCTAAATCTTTATATTCTGCATCAATAATTTTTTGATTTTCATCTTTTTTATTATTTTCCTTGAAACCTTGCTTTCTATTAAATGAAGAGGTGAAATTTTTTAACTGTCCTGGAATTAATAACCATAATAATGGTCTCATTGATTTGATTAATAAAAGTATTCCCATCGTATCAGTCAAAAATCCAGGAATTATTAGAAATATGCCTGCAATTCTTTTACATATCCAATCAACCGGCTCTATGCCAATTTTTTGAATATTTTCAACTCTATTTTTAGGAAGTAGAAGCCAAAGCCCAACTACAATAGATATAATTATTGCTAATATTACCTGAAAAAAACCAAATAGATCACCGAATAAAACAAAGAAAACGATTTCTATCAATGGTATAAATAGTATAAGTTTTAATCCCATATTGAATATTTATCATTATTTTATATATTATTAATAACTATTTTTTTTTTCCTTATTTTATTAATTTTTTTGTGAAATAATTATGTATTGGACGGTTGTTATAACTTCGTTACTTTTGGGTAGCATGCTTTTTTTTACAATAGTAATAACACCAAGTGTTTTTTCAACTTTAAATGAAGTGAATGCAAGAAAATTTATTAGAAAAATTTTTCCAAAAATTTATTTATGGTGTATGATTCTCAATTTTTTACTGATTATATTACTCTTGAAAGAATTTGATTTTAAGACTCTCCTAGCAATCTTAAGTTTTGTATTTTTTATTTATAGTAGACAACTTTTGACGCCAAAAATAAACTATTATGCTGAACTGTCTAATAAAAAAATTAAAAATAATTCTTCGCAATTGATTGAAAAATCAGCAAAAAAATTTAAGGTCTTGCATTCACTGAGCGTAATATTATTTGCCAGCTCATTTTTGTGTATGCTTTTTATTCTTTTCACTTTATAAATGCTTTATGAAATTTTTCTAACATTTTCAAACTTACATAAGAATGTTTGTAAGTTTCACCTTTAATAACTTCAAACGGTTTTTTTGGTTCACCTAAATTAGATAGAATTAAATTTACGTTCTTAAATTTTTCATTTTTTGTATATGTAGAAGGAGTAACTACAACATTAAGGCCAGCAGAAATTGCAGATTGAACTCCTCTTGGCGCATCCTCCATTGCTAGACAAGAATTTGGATGGAGTTTTAACTTCTCTAAAGCCCACAGATAGATTTCAGGGGAGGGTTTTTTCTGAGACGTGCATCCTCCATGTGCTATTACTTCAAACCACTCTAATGGATTAATGTTTAAACCTTTTTTAAAAAGATTTTTAAGATTTTCTTCTGTCGTATCAGATACAATCGCCAATCTAATTTTTTCTTTTTTTAATTCTTTAAGTAATCTTATTACGCCTGGTCTTGCTTTAATCTCAAAGTCATTTAGATATTCCTCATAAATCTGACTTTTAACTTTATGTAGCGCTTCAATATAACTTGTTAAATTTTTTTGTTTTAACATTTCTGGCCAAGCTCTATTTATATAATGTTTTATCCTTTCTTTTCCTCCACCTACAAAAACAAGTTCTCGATATATTGCCTCATCCCAAAACCAAGAAAGACCATATTCAATGAATGCCTCGTTAAATGACTTCCTATGAATCTCTTCACTTTCAGCAATAGTACCTCCAACGTCGAATAAAATAGCATTAAGCCTCATTTCTTATCCTATTTATTAATTTAGTTGTTGATTTTCCTTTTTCATAATCAATGAGCTTAGTTTCTCCTCCCCAAGATGATACTTCTTTTGAACCAACTACATCTTTAAGTTTGTAATCTTTCCCTTTAAACATAATATCTGGCTTAAGTGTAGTAATTAATTTTAATGGATTTTCTTCTGAAAAAACAATTATCATATCTATGAAATCAAAACTTGACAGAATCTTTACTCTATCATCTTCATTTATAATTGGCCTATCTTTTCCTTTTATTTTTTTTATGGATAGGTCACTGTTCAAAGCTAGGATAAGAAAATCACAATATTTTTTTGAGTTTATTAAATAATTTACATGACCACTGTGTATTAAATCAAAACATCCGTTTGTAAAACCAATTTTATTACTTTTTTTTATAATTTCTAATTTTTTTTTAGCCTCACCTAAAGAAAATAATTTTTTATTTTTTTCAATATTTCCAAAAATTTCATTAACAGAAACACTAGCTGTTCCAAATTTACCTACGGAAATACCTGCAGCTTTATTTGCAATTACTGATGATTCTTCTAACTCCATTCCAGAAGAAGTAGCTAAGGCAAGGTATGCAACAAAAGTATCTCCTGCACCAGAAACATCAAAAACCTCAAGAGCTTTAGAAGATAAGTTAAATACCTTCTTATCTCTAGATACAATTGATATACCTTTAGAACTTCTTGTTGTAATAATTGCAGAAAAAGAAAATTTTTTTATTAATTCATTTGAAATAGAAGAAATTAATTTTTCCTCAGATTTATCTGAATGTAAATTTTTATTCGAAGTATTTAACAATTCATTATAATTTGGAGTGATAATATTCGCACCTTTATATATTTCAAATGATTTTCTTTTTGGATCTACAATAATTATCTTTTTTAACCTTTTTGCTAAATTTATTAATTTTTTCGTAAGAGAAATTGTAAGTAAACCTTTATTATAATCTGAGAGAATTATAATATCAAAGTCTTGAATTTTTTTTTCATACAAAGCGTATATTTGATCTTGAGTCTTTTGTGAAATATCATTTTTGACTTCATAATCAACCCTTAGAATCTGCTGTTGACCAGAGAAATGCCTTTTTTTTACTGTTGTTACTCTATTTTTTTCAGCAATTAAATTAGCTGAAAGTAAAGAATTTTCTTTTATTAAACTTTTAATATTTTCAGATTCTTTATCTGTACCAATTACAGAAATTAAATGACATTTTCCTCCACCTGCACAGACATTTCTTACTACATTTCCTGCTCCACCCAAAACAAATCTCTCAGATAAAAAATTAAAAACAGGTATTGGTGCTTCTGGAGAAATTCTTTCAACTTCACCCTCAATATACGAATCTAAAATTATATCTCCAACACAAAGAATTTTTGATTTCGAAAATTTAAAAATACTCATAATTTTATATTAATCATTTTTAAGTATGTTCTCAAAATAATCTATGGTTTTTTTTAAGCCCTGAGTTCTATTTATTTTAGGTTCCCACTGTATTTCTTTCAAGGCTAAAGAAATATCTGGACATCTTTGCTGAGGATCATCCTGAGGTAAATCTTTATAAATTAATTTAGATGAGCTACCTGTTAATTCAATTATTTCTTCAGCTAATTTTTTTATTGTAATTTCCAATGGATTACCAAGGTTAATTGGCCCAGACAATTTAGGTTTATTCATCATTTTAAAAATTCCATCTATTAGATCATCAACATAACAAAAAGATCTTGTCTGATTTCCTTCTCCATAAACAGTAATATTTTTATTTTTTAATGCTTGCACTATAAAATTTGATACAACTCTACCATCATTTATTTGCATTCTTGGACCATAAGTATTAAAAATCCTAATAACTTTAATATCTACATTATGTTGTCTTTCATAATCCCAGAATATTGTTTCTGCACACCTCTTTCCCTCATCATAACATGCTCTAGGTCCATTAATGCTCACTGCACCTTTGTAAGTTTCTTTTTGAGGATGAACTTCTGGATCACCATAAATTTCCGAAGTAGAAGCTTGTAATATTCTAGCTTTAGTTCTTTTAGCTAAACCCAACATATTTATTGCACCGTGTACACATGTTTTTATGGTTTGCACAGGATCATTTTGATAATGTATAGGAGAAGCAGGACAAGCAAAATTATAAATTTCATCTATCTCCAAATACAGTGGAAAAGTAATATCATGCCTAATAATTTCAAGATTCTTATGATCTATTATTTCTGACAAATTATCTTTATTTCCAGTATAAAAGTTATCACAACAAACAACATAATGTCCTGATTTTATGAGTTTTTCACACAAGAAAGATCCTAAAAATCCAGCACCTCCAGTGACTAATATTCTTTTCTTTTTCATCTTAATTTTATTTTTATCTTTTTAATCTCATTTTTATTTAATTTAAATGAAGCATCATCATAACTAGGAGGTCCTAAAAAAACTTCTGCATCGTTACTAAATCCATATTTTTCTTGAGGTATTCCTAAAAACTTATCAAATTCATCATTCGAATTTTCATCATGATAGATTGCAATTCCATAATATCCTTCTTCTAGGTTTTTAACATTTATTCCACTTAGAACAACCTCATTTGTTTTTTTTTTTAAGTGCCACAATTTTTCCATTATCAGATAGAAATTTTTCTTTTTCATTATATAAGGCAAAATGAATAAACCCTTTTTCATTTTCTTGATCTAAAATTTCTATATTAATTTCACCACTAATCAAAATCATAGGGGGAAGAAAAAGAAAAAAAGAAAAAATATAAAAAAACATTAATAAAATATTACACAGAATAATATGATTGAGATACTATTAATAATAACTTATTAATTAAAATTTTGGTAAATTATAATGAAAAAAAAATTAGCATTAAAAGTCTTAAGAACCTTATTTTTGATATTTTTACTTTTCTTCTCTTACAATAGCACATCAATAGCCTCTGAAGAAGAATACACTGAAATAATTGATTTAATTAAGGCATCAAACTCTGCTTTAAAAATAATTTCAAAAAATGAAGACCTAAAAGATTTTAAAAAGTATTTAACTAACTCAAAAGCGATATTAATTTTTCCAGAGGTTTATGAAGGAAGCTTTTTCTTTGGAGCAAAAGCTGGGAATGGTATTTTATTGATAAAAAATGGAAGGAATTGGTCAGGTCCTTTTTTTTATACAATTGGAGGTGTTAGTGTAGGTCTACAATTTGGAATTAAATCAGGAAAAGTAGTAATGACGGTAATGTCTAATAGAGGCCTTAAATCGATATTAAAAGAAAGAGTAAAACTGGGTGTTGACATAGATGCAGCAGTTGCGGATCAAGGTCTTGGTTTTTCAGCAGAAACAACGCTACGATTAGCCGATGTTTTTAGTTTTTCAGACAATAGTGGATTATTCCTTGGAGGATCTTTTGAAGGTACTTATTTACAACCGAGAAATGATTTTAATACTATAATTCATAAGAAAGAATTAAATGCTGATGATATTTTAAAGTCAAATCTAAGCCATATTTCTATTAAAGCAATATCTGAATCTTTCAATAAAATCATTTCTAGAACCAGTGAAAAATAATAAAAATTTAAGAAAAATAGCAATAATTATAGGTTGTCATGGTTCTAAAGATGAAGGTTTTCAAGAAAACCTGCAATATTTCATTAATAAAATAAAACAATCGTTTAATAATATAGATATATTTTCATGTTTTGTAGAAATAAATCACCCTTCAATAGATGAGTGTTTAGAAAAAGTAACTAGTTCCTATGAAAAAATAATCTTTTCACCCCTTTTAATCTTAAATGGAGAACATTACAAATTTGATATCATCTCTAAAATAAAATTATTTGAAAAGAAATTTAAGAAAAAAATTCACATAACTGAAAGTATAAAAATTAAATCAGAACTAATAACTTTATATACAAATTTTTTTTTGCCAAAGATAAAGAAAAATTACTCAAAAATTTTAATAACAGTCACTTCTAAAACAAAGAATAATTTAGCTAAAAATAATATCGAAAGTTTTATATCGATACTTTCAAATAGATTAGGTATCGACAATATTTGTGCCATTGAGTTTGGAAGTGAGGAAAAAGCATTCGAAAAAATAAGGATAATGTTAAAAGGAAAAGAAAAGGTTCAATTTTTTTTAAATCCAATTTTTCTTTTTAATGGTTTTTTATATAAAAAAACCATAGAAAGATTTTCAAAAAACTTCAAAGGCGAATTATTAGTATCAAAACCATTAATTAAGCAAAAGGAAATAAATAATCTTTTTAAAGAAAAAATCAAAAATTCTTTTTTGCAAATAAAGATTTAATTGTTAAGTTTCTTGAAAAAGAAGCATATTCATATACATCCTTTCCTGAATAATCACTCAATCCTAAATCGGGCTTTAATTTAAGTAGATTTTTTAGACACTCAACATGATCTTTTTCAACTGCAACCATAGTTGCAGTTCTTCCAATACTATCTTGATAATTTATGTTAGCTCCTTTTTCTACAAGAATTTCTATTAAATTTTTTTTGTTTAACATCACGGCATAAATTAACGGTGATAATTTATCAAGTAATTTGCCATTAATATCAGCTTTATATTCTATTAAAAGTTCTATAATATCTGCATTATTATTTTTTATTGCATACGCTAAAGGAGTTAAACCTTTATCATCAATTGCATTTGCAGAATGATTTAAGTCTAAATATTTCTTTATTATTTCAATATTCCCTTCCTCTAAAGCTGATTGGTATACTAATTTAGGAAATACATCACTTTCAATTAAAGCATAAGTATGTGTTTTAAATAAAAATAAGTATAAAACTATAAAAACTATTAATTTATTCATGAAAAAGGCTATATTTATTAAATTATATGTTAAATAAAAATATTGGACAAAAAAGTATTTTTTTAATAGGAGCAAACAAAAATAATTTTTTTGACCTAACTGTTTTATCTTTTAAAAAAATTATATCATCAGAATGTGTTGTTTTAAGCAAAAATTTTAACAAAAATTTTATTAGTGAATTAAAAAATGTTTGTTCCGTCATTGTTTATGAGGAGGATATTTGTTTAAACAATAAAAAAAAAAAATTATGGAATAAAATATTATCTCTTTTTCAAAAATATAAAAAAATTAGTCATTTAAAGTTATATGACCCATTATTTCTGAATGATGGAATAGAGGAATATGAATTCTTTAAAACTAATAAAATTATTGCTGGTATCTTTTCTGGAATAATTGAAATTATAGAATTGTTAAATAACTTAGAAATACCAATTACTGATAGAAGAATAAATTCAAGTGTTGAATTTATTAATATCAATAAGAAAACTGATTTTATTAAAAAAAAGATTATCTTACAGGAAAAGGTTATAATAAAAATTTCAACATCTAAGCTACTTTTACAATTATTAGATTCTAATAAAATAATTAGTGAAAACCATAAAACTAATATTATATTACCAATTAAACATGAGGAATTTTACTCTAAAAAATTGAAAGGGTATAATTCTCAAAAAGAAGTTATTTTCACTCCAACTGAAAACATTTTTATTTTGATTGAAAAAAATGAAAAGATTTAAACCAAATATATTTAAAAATCTAGTTTTTATTTTTGTAATTTTGATTTCAATCTTTAGTTTTAATCTTTTTTTAGATAAATTGTCTGATAACTCTATTAATTATAATAAAGAAAAGATTAATATTGGTGGAAGTTTTAAATTAATAGACCAAAATAATAAACAATTTTCATCCAAAGAAATTAATAGACTAAAGTTAATTTATTTTGGCTATACTTTCTGTCCTGATGTTTGCCCAATTGATATAATGAGACTAGCAAATCTTCTTGAATCTAAGCCTAACATTAGGGAGAATATTCAACCAATTTTTATTACAGTTGATCCAGATAGAGATAATCATCATGTAATAAAAAATTTTTTGTCAAATTTTGATGTTAATATAATTGGGTTGACTGGTAACGAGAATGAAATAAAAAAAGTAATAGAATCTTTTAAAATTTATAGTAAAAAAATAACCAATGATGGTTTGAAGGATAGTTATTTAATTGATCATACTTCATTGTTTTATCTGATGAATAAAGATGATGAATACATAACTCATTTTTCAACTAAGAATTTTGAACAAGATATTACAAATTTTTTAAAAAGCTATACTTCCTTCTAATTATCTTTTAAACATATTTTCTAAAATTTTTTCAAATAGTGATTCTGATTTTGAAGATTTGTTATTTCTCTCGTTTTGATTTTTACTTAATGGATTTTCAGGTTTCTCATCTCTTAATAAATTAAAACCTAGATTTTTAATAGGTACTTTTTTATGCGCTTTTTCCATAAAATCTCCCCATAAAATTGCTGGCGCGGTTCCTCCAGTAATCTTCATCATTGGTGAATCGTTATCATTTCCAAACCATACTCCAGCAACCATTTCTGATGAAAAACCAACAAACCATGCATCTCGAAGTGATTGACTAGTTCCAGTCTTTCCTGCGGAAGGTCTATTAATTTTTGCATTTCTTCCTGTTCCTTCATTAATAGTATTTTTTAACATGAAAATCATTTTTTTAACTGTTTCTGTTTTTAAAATTCTACCAGGTCCAAAACCTTTTCTTAGATATAAAGTTTCTCCATCCTTATTTTCAATTAACCTTATACCATGAGTCCAAACACCTTTTCCGCCGTTGGCAATTACATTATAAGCTCCGGTTAGTTCTAAAAGATTCACCTCTGAAGTTCCTAAAGCGACAGATGGAGTGTTTAAAATTTTACTTGAAATACCTAAAGATTTTGCTTTTTTTATAACATTTTCTCTACCAACCTCTTCTGAAATTTTTACAGCAACTGTATTAATTGATTTTGAGAAAGCGTCAGAAATAGATATATTTCCAAGAAATTCCTTTTTATAATTTTCTGGTGACCAATCATCAATTTCTATTCTAGAATCTTCAACTAAATCTTCAGGTTCAAAACCTTTTTCAAGAGCTTCTAGATAAACAAATAGTTTAAATGCTGAACCAGGTTGTCTTTGGGCTTGAGTAACTCTATTAAATTGAGTGTCTCCATAATCTCTTCCCCCAACCATTGCTAATACTCCTCCGTTAAGATCTAAAACAACTATTGCTGATTGATTAGCGGATACAAAGTTCTTTGAAATTTTTGAAATTGATTCTTCTGCTTTTCTTTGAAGTTCAATATCTAATGTAGTCCGAACTATTAAATCTTCTTTTATTTCCCCAAGATAAGATCTTACTCTAGGCAATAACCAATCAACAAAATATCTAGAGCTTTTGGGTGGTTCGATTATATTTTTGTATGAACTGGTTACACGTTTAAACTTTTCTACTTCATCAATTTCAACTAATTTATAATTTATCATATTCCTTAGTACTTTTTTTGTTCTTGTAATTGAAAGTTCTCGATTTGAAATAGGATTATACTTTGAGGGAGCTTTTAATAAACTTGCAATTAATGCACATTCATAAAGGTTTAGTTCTTCAACTTTTTTATTAAAATATTTTTCAGATGCTGCTTGAACACCATATGTTCCTGAACCCAAATAAACTCTATTAAGATATATACTAAGTATTTGTTTTTTAGTAAATCTGAACTCCAACCATAAACTAAGGATTGCTTCATGCAATTTTCTTGTAAAAGATCTTTCAGGTGATAAAAAAAGATTTTTTGCTAATTGCTGTGTTATAGTACTCCCGCCTTGAACTATTTTACCCGCTTTAAAGTTAACAACTAAAGCTCTAGAAATTCCTTTAAAATCTATTCCAATATGGCTAAAAAATCTTCTATCTTCGGTTACAATTACAGCATTAATAAGGTTTTCTGGTAATTGTTCATAACGAATTGATTGTCCATAAATATCACCAAATGAAGCAAGTATTCTTCCCTGTCTATCCAAAAAAGTAATGCTAGGCTGTCTAGTTATTTGTATTGATTCCGTCTCAGGTAAATTTAAAAAAGCCCATATAACAGTACCTCCAAAAATTAATATGAACCAAATTCCAAAAATTAGAGACCATCTAAAAAGAAAAGTGATTAAAGAAAATTTCAGTTTAGCCATTTTTGATTAAGGCTAAACATCTAGATTAGATACTTTTTTAGCATTGCTTTGGATAAACTCTTTTCTTGTTTCAACATCATCACCCATCAAATCTGCAAAAACATTACTTGCATTATGTGCATCTTCAATATTTACTTTCAGCAATGATCTGAACTGAGGATCTAAAGTAGTCTCCCATAATTGATCTGGATTCATCTCACCTAAACCTTTATATCTTTGAAAAGTTAATCCTTTTTTTCCTAAAGAAAGCATTTCCTGAACTAATTCTGTAGGTCCATTTACCTTAGTTTCATTACTTTGAGAAATTAATTTTGAACTAGATAAAAAAATTTCTTGTAAAAATTTTGTAGAACTATCAAGTGAGCTATATTTTTCTTCTTTTATTTCTGAATATTTGATAATAAATTTTTCTTCTACATCTCTAACAGTCCTTTTAAAAACAAAGTCTAGACTTGAATCTTGAGATCCTTCCCAACCTTTTTCATGTTCTGACTCCTGGAAATTAAGTCTTTTTAAGAGATATACTAAAGAATCCTTACTTTTAGTTTCGGACTCAAATGTTTTTGCATTTAAAATTCCAGAAATTGATGCCTGCTCAATAATTTTATAAAGTCCCTTATTTTTTAATGAAATGGACTCAATGGAGTTTGCAATTAAAAGTGACTTTCTATAAATACTTAAAAGATCATTTCCTGAAATTTGACTGCCATCGTTCAAAGTAAGAACTGTATTTTCTATAACATCTTGAATAATAAAGTTTTCTAACTCCTGATCGTCTTTAAGATATAAATTAGTCTTGCCTTTTTTAATTCTATACAGAGGAGGTTGGGCTATAAATAAATATCCATTCGCAATCAATTCTTCCATTTGTCTGTAAAAAAAAGTTAAAAGAAGTGTTCTAATATGTGAACCATCGACATCAGCATCCGTCATTATAACAATTTTATGATATCTTAAGTTTTCAATATTAAAATCATCAAAAACATTTGTTCCTAATGCTTGAATTAAAGTACCAATTTCTGTAGACCCTGCTATTTTATCTTTTCTAGATTTTTCAGAATTTAAAATTTTACCCTTTAATGGAAGAACTGCTTGATTCTTTCTATCCCTTGCTTGTTTTGCTGATCCACCAGCAGAATCCCCTTCTACAATAAATAACTCACACTTACTGGCATCTTTTTCTTGACAATCTGCTAATTTTCCAGGTAATGAGCTAAATTCTAGAGCAGAACTTTTTCTAGATACTTCTCTTGCTTTTCTTGCAGCTTCTCTTGCAAGTGCAGCCTCATAAATTTTAGAAATAACAATTTTACTATCTTTTGGATTTTCTTCAAACCATTGAGAAAGTTTCTCTGAAACTATTGATTCCACAACTGGCCTTACTTCAGATGAAACTAATTTATCTTTAGTTTGAGAGGAAAATTTTGGATCTGGTACTTTTACTGACAAAACACAAGTTAATCCTTCTCTTGCATCATCCCCTATCAAACTTATTTTTTCTTTTTTTTGGGTGCTATTTTGACTTGTAAAGTTGTTAATAGTTCTTGTTAGTGCAGCTCTGAAACCAGCAAGATGAGTTCCTCCATCTCTTTGAGGAATATTATTTGTAAAGATTAAACAGTTTTCGTGAAAACTGTTATTCCATTGAAGTGCTAACTCTACTTTAATTTCATCACTTTTACCTTGAATGGATATAGTATCGCTCAAAATAGATTGTTTAGATTTATCTAAAAACTGTACATAGCCTTTTAAACCTCCCCTTGAAGATAAAGTACTTTTTTTTTCATCTTCACCCCTTTTATCAATTAACTGAATTTTTATTCCTGAATTAAGATAAGCTAACTCTCTCAGCCTTGTCTCTAACTTACTATAATTAAAAATTACATTAGTAAATATATTCTCAGATACCAAAAATGTGATTTCTGTTCCTGTTTCTTGTTCAGTTATACTTTCTTCTTTAAGTGGAAATATAGAGGACCCATTAGAAAACTTCATAGAATATTGTTTTTCATTTCTTCTAATTGTTAGTCTTAACCATTCTGAAAGAGCATTTACAACTGAAACCCCAACACCATGTAGTCCTCCAGACACCTTGTATGAATTTTGATCAAATTTTCCACCTGCATGTAATTGAGTCATTATTACTTCTGCAGCAGAAATTCCCTCTTCAGCATGAATATCAACTGGAATTCCTCTACCATTATCTTTTACCGTAACTGATTTATCTTTATTTAAAACTATATCAATTTTATCACAATGACCTCCCATTGCCTCATCAATTGAATTATCCACAACTTCATATATCATATGATGAAGACCAGACCCGTCGTCAGTGTCACCAATATACATTCCAGGTCTTTTTCTTACAGCATCAAGACCTTTTAAAACTTTTATAGAATCTGCACCATAATTTTCTTTTTTCTTTTGATTTAAATCTGAATTCAAAACACCAATCTTTCTCTAATTA
>NZFI01000011.1:0-7958 GCA_002690595.1 Rickettsiales bacterium | reverse complement strand
TTGAGTAATTTTTATATTTTCTTTTAAATTTTAAACATTTTTTTTTACTTCTATTATAAATTGTTAATCTAACATTTTTATTCAGTAAATGTGATGCTATTGATGAACCCATAACACCTAAGCCAATAAAAGCAATATTAATCATTATTTACCCTGTTTTTATTGTAATACCATTATCGTCAGTTGAAATTTTTACTATACTACCTTCCTTGACATTATTTTTTAAAATTTCTTTTGCTAGTTTATCTATAATATTTTTCTGAATCACTCTTTTTAGTGGTCTTGCTCCATATTCAGGGATATATCCTTCAGAGGCAATCCACTTCTTTGCAGAGTCATCAATATTTATATTTATTTTTTTGCTTTTTAGAAACCTTTGTAGATTTAAAATCTGAATTTCTATTATCTTATTAACTTGTTTTTTCGTAAGCCTATTGAAAACAACTATATCATCAAGTCTGTTTAAGAATTCGGGTTTAAATTTTTTCCTTACCTCATTTAAAATTTTTTCCTTAGTATAAATGTCAATTTCATCTTCTTGATTTTTATCAAAAGTAAGAAACTGCGCTCCTATATTTGAAGTCATAATAATTATTGTATTTCTAAAATTTATTGTTTTTCCATGACTATCAGTTAATCTTCCTTCATCAAAGACCTGTAATAAGAGATTGAAAATATCTAAATGTGCTTTTTCAATCTCATCAAGTAGTATTACTTGATAGGGTTTTCTTCTGATTGATTCTGTAAGAAAACCTCCACTATCGAAACCAATATATCCTGGAGGAGACCCAATAAGTTTTGATACTGAATGTTTTTCCATATATTCAGACATATCAATTCTCAGCATAGCAGTTTCCTCATTAAACAAAAAATTTGATAATGCTTTACTGAGTTCTGTTTTGCCAACACCTGTTGGTCCTAAAAACATAAAAATGCCAATTGGTCTTTTAGGATCTTGAATACCGGCTCTAGATCTTTGTATTGCAGCAGAAATTATTTTAACAGCTTTTTTTTGTCCAATTACAGATTTTGTCAGCTCTTCATCTATCTTTAATAACTTTTCTCGTTCACTTTCAATCATTTTATCGACTGGAATTCCTGTCCATTTTGACACAATTTCAGCTATTTCATTTGTTGATACTGATTCGGTAAGTAACTGAAATTGACTGTTGTTTTCTTTTTGATTTTCAAGTTTTGCAACTTTTTTTTCTAAGGATGGAATTGTACCATAGGCCAGCTCACCGGCCTCGGATAATTTTCCTTCTCTTTGAAGTATTAGCAGTTTATTTTTATTACTTTCAATTTCGGTTTTTAACTTTTGAATATCATTAATTTTATTTTTTTCTGTATTCCATTTATCATTTAAAAGAATAAATTCTTTCTCAAGTATTTTTATTTCATTTTTTAGTTTTTCGTATTTTTCTTTAGACTTTAAACTATCTTCTTTTTTTAAATTTTCTGACTCTATTTTATTTTGAAATATTTTTCTTTCAATCTTGTCAAGTTCTTCAGGTTTAGAATCAACTTGAATTCTTATTCTTGAAGCAGCTTCGTCCATCAAATCAATGGCTTTATCCGGGAGAAAACGATCATTAATATATCTTTTTGATAATTCAACTGCAGCTATAATTGCCGTATCAAGAATTTTAACCCCATGATGAATTTCATATTTTTCTTTTAAACCCCTCAAGATTGAAATTGTATCTTCTTCTGAGGGTTCATTTATTAAAACTTGTTGGAATCTTCTTGCTAAAGCTGCATCTTTTTCAATATTTTCTCTATATTCATTAATTGTAGTTGCTCCAATACAATGTAATTCACCCCTCGCAAGAGCTGGTTTTAATAGGTTAGAAGCATCCATGGTACCCTCTGCTTTTCCAGCTCCTACCAAAGTGTGAATTTCATCAATAAAAAGTATTAATCCTTGTTGATTATTATTTATCTCCTTAAGAACTGATTTTAGTCTTTCCTCAAATTCTCCTCTAAATTTTGTTCCTGCAACCATAGAACCTAAATCAAGAGAAATTAGTTTCTTTTTTTTTAAGGACTCTGGAACATCATTATTGATTATTCTAAGTGCTAATCCCTCAACAATTGCAGTTTTACCAACTCCTGGCTCGCCAATCAGAACAGGATTATTTTTAGTTCTTCTAGATAAAACCTGAATACTTCTTCTTATTTCCTCTTCTCTTCCAATAACTGGGTCAAGTTTACCTTCTCTGGCTAGTTGAGTAAGATCTGAGGAAAATTTCTCTAAACTCTTATCTTTTTCATCAGAAAATTTTGAGTCAACAGCATTATTTTTTCTCATAAGAGAAATAATATCTATATATTTTTTTTCGTTAATTCCAGAGTTTTTTAATAATTTAGAAATACTTATTTTTTCTTCTTTAATCATTGCTAAAATAATTATTTCTGGAGAAATAAATAAATCATTAAATGTACTCTTTAGTTGAGCAGATGAATTAAAAACTTTAATCATTTCATTTGAAAAGAAAGTATTAACATTTTCCCCAGTAACTTTGGATAAATTTTCTAAGTTATATTTGATATCATTTTTTAATTTTTCTAGATTTACTTCTGAATCAACCAGCATGTTGAGCAAGTCTTTTTCATTTGTTTCAATTATTGAAAAAATAAAGTGTTCAGGAAAAATTTGTTGATGATTCCTAATTATTGCAGTGTTTTGAGAAGAATTTATAAGTAATTTACTTCTATTTGTGTAATTTGCAAAATCCATATCTTATTGATAAGAAAAAAACTATATTTACTCAAGTTTATCTTTTAATTTATAGTTACTACAATTAAAGTTTTAAAAATATTAACAAATTGATTTTAACTTGAGCAAGAACAAACCATTAAATAATATTATAGTATTAGATTTAACAAATGTTTTATCTGGTCCATACGCAACTATGGTTTTAGGTGATCTTGGTGCTAAAGTTATTAAGGTTGAAAAGCCAGGTGGAGACGATTCAAGAAGTTATGGTCCATTTAAAAATGGAATATCAGGATATTTTATTTCTCTGAATAGGGGAAAAAAAAGTATTGTTCTGAATCTAAAAAATAAAGATGATAATAATATTTTTTCAAAACTTCTTTCAAAATCCGACATTTTAGTTGAAAACTTTAAGCCTGGCATTCTTGAAAAATTTGGATATACATGGAAAAAAATATCAAAAAGATACCCTAGATTGATTTACGGAAAAATTAGTGGCTTTGGTGAGTCTGGTCCATATAGTAATTTTCCTGCCTATGATGTAGTTGTTCAAGCAATGGGCGGTCTTATGAGTATTACTGGTCCTTCAGTTAGAGAAAAAACTAGAGTTGGAACATCTATTGGCGATATTGCAGCTGGATTATTTTGTGTAAATGGAATCTTGTCAGCTTTATATGAAAGAGAAAAGACAGGGATCGGTTCAAAGATTGATATTTCAATGTTAGATTGTCAAGTAGCTATACTTGAAAATGCGATTGCAAGGTATTCAATATCTAATAAAAACCCTGAACCAATTGGAACAGATCATCCAAGTATTGCTCCTTTTGGTTCATTTAAGACTTACGATGATGCAATTGTAATAGCTGTAGGTAATAACTTAATTTTTAAAAAACTTTGTTTTGTAATAAATAGAGATGATCTTTTAAAAAATAAAAAATTTTTGAACAATGAATTAAGGAGTAAAAATTTAATAGCTCTAAGAACAGAATTAGAAAATTCTTTTAAGAAAAAAAAATCAAATAGCTGGATTCAATTACTCAGAAAACATAATATTCCTTGTAGTAAAATTAATAATATAAATGAAGTAATCAATAATCCTCAAGTTAATCATAGAAATATGATTCTTGATTATGAAAACTCTAAAATTGGAAAAGTAAAACTTTCAGGAAACCCTATAAAAATTTCAGGAGTTTCAGAAGGGAAAAAAGCTAAGAAAGCTCCCGAATTGAATGAAAATAAGTATCAAATTTTAAAAGAATTTGGAATTAAGTATTAATTTTTCTTTAACATTATTGATATACCCTTTTTATAATCCTTAATATTTTTATTTTTTATAAAGAAAAAAGCGTAAATTAATCCTGCTATAAAACCACCTATGTGAGCTAACCATGCAACTCCTGAACTATTAATAATACTAAAGTTTATAAATTGTATTATAAACCAGAATCCTAAAACGACTGCTGCAGGTAGTCTTGTTGTAAAGAAAAAAATTAAGAGAGGAACTATAACCAAAACTTTTGCTTTAGGAAATAGATAAAAATATGCACCTAAAACTCCTGCAATTGCACCTGAGGCACCGATCATTGGAATCGGAGAGTTTATATTACCAAAAAATTGTGTGAATGCTGCTATCGTGCCACAGAATAAATAAAAAATTATAAATTTTTTTCTACCAATTATATCTTCAACATTATCTGCAAATATCCATAAATAAAGCATATTCCCTAGAAAATGAATCCATCCGTCATGCATAAACATAGATGTTAATATTGTTAATATAGGGTTAAAAGTTGGCTCTTGATAAGAGTTATTAAATAAACTATTTGGTTTAAATCCAAAATAAAAAATCAAATCACTATTATTATTTGATGATATTTGAATAAAAAAAACTAATGAGCATAATATTAAAATTATTATTCTTATTATACTGTATTTCCTTGTTGGATTATCGTCTTTAATTGGAATCATTTTATATTTTTATTGTATATGAATATAAATTTACAGTAATTATTTTATAAATAAAAGATTTGAAATGTTCTACTTTTGTTCTATATTAAAGTATGAAAAATTTTCTTGATAATTATATTGTTATGCATCTTTGTAAAGTTGAAGCTGGCTTTCCCTCTCCTGCAGATAACTATATTGAAGAAAAATTAAATATTGAGGAATATCTTATCAAAAATAAAGAATCTACATTTTTAGTTAAAGCAGCTGGAGAGTCTATGCTTAATGTTGGAATATTTCCAGGTGATATTTTAGTAGTTGATCGTAGTTTAGAAGTGAAAAATCAATCTATTGTTATAGCCTCAATAAATGGAGATCTAACTGTTAAAAGAATTAGTCAAAAAAATAAATTAGGAGAGATTTACTTGCAGTCAGAAAATATTGATTATCCCGATATAAAATTAAATGAGGAATCTAATATAATGATTTGGGGAATAGTGACTCATTCTATACATCATTTAACCTAAAATGATTGGACTACTTGACTGCAATAATTTTTATGTTTCTTGTGAAAGATTATTTAATAGAAGGTTATTAAATAAACCGGTAGTTGTTTTATCAAATAATGATGGGTGTATTATTTCAAGATCTAATGAAGCAAAAAAACTCGGTATAAAAATGGGAGAACCCTTTTTTAAAATTAGAAAAAAATTAAAAGACCAGGGGGTTTATGTCTGTTCATCTAATTATTCTTTTTATGGAGATATATCTCAAAGAGTTATGAGTATCCTTATAAAAGAATGTCCTAGTATTCAAATATATTCAATTGATGAAGCTTTTATTGATTTAGAAGGCATACAAGAAGATGAGTTTTTTTGTTCTTTTTTAAAGAAAAAAATATTTAGATGGACAGGAATTCCTGTTAGTATTGGTCTAGCAAAGACTAAAACTCTAGCTAAGATTGCAAATAGAGTTGTCAAAAAAAATAGCGAATATAAATTAGATTTTAAATTTAAAGACGTATTTAAAATATCATCTGAAAAACAAGTTAATTATATTTTAAGTAAAACAAATATCGAGGATGTTTGGGGTATAGGAAGAAAGTTAACTAGATACTTTAAAGAAAAAGGAATTGAAAGCGCATTAGATTTTAAAAATATAAGTGAAAATTTCGTACGTAAGGAAAAAGGAGTTTTAACAGCAAGAACAGTTTTAGAATTAAGAGGGGTTAAGTGCTATAATATTGATAATAATGAAATCATTAAAAAAAGTATTTGTGTTTCAAGATCTTTTGGAAAAAAAGTTACTTCTTATGAAGATTTAAAGGCCGCTTTAATATTATATGTTCAAAAAGCTTCAGAAAAGCTTAGAAAGAATGGATTATTTTGTAAATCATTAACGGTATTCTTACAGACTTCTCGGTATAAGAAAAACTATTATGTGAATTCTAAAAACTTTATTTTTATTCAAGAAACAATGGATTCTAGAGCAATTTGGATTAAATCTGAATATTTGCTAAGTAAAATTTATTTAGATGGACTAAGTTATAATAAAATAGGCGTTATTTTACTTGATTTATGTAAAGAGCATAATATTCAAAAATCTTTATTTAATTGTTCTACTAAAAAAGAAAATAGTGCTAATTTAATGACAGCTATAGATAAAATAAACCAGAGATTTGGATCAGGTAAAATAAGAATCTCTGCAGACAAAAAAGGTTTATTTCACGAGAAAAAATCTAAAAAAGAGATAAAACCAGCAGGATGGTTAATGAGATCTAGCTATTGTTCACCTTGCTATACAACTAGATGGTGTGATATACCAGAAGTAACTATTATCTAAAAAAAATATGACTGAAATTAAACAAAAAAAACTTGCATCCTCAATTGTGTTAAAAGCAATGATGGAGACAAGAAAAAAAAAAATCGACCCATATATATCTATTGGTGCATTTATAGATGAAACAATTAGAGAATTATCCAGACAAAATGATGATGAAAAAATAGCAAGTTTCCTTGAAAGTATAGCAGAAAAAGTTAGAACAGGTATATATCGTAAGAAAAAATAATACTATTCTAAAGCTTTATTAATTTTATATTTCTTTATGAGCAGATCTATTTCATTATAGCGAGGCTTCGATGAATTAATTTTGTTAAGAAGTCTTAGAGCATGAGGCGACAATTTCTTTTTATTGCTTTCATAATTAGTAATAAACTTTTGAGCAATTATTCCATGTTTATTTTTTGAATAAGTATCAGATAATCTATAAAGAGTTTTCATAGATCTTGGAGAAACATTTTTTAATACAGTTGGGTTCCAATTTTTAGGATAAGCAAAATCAAGTTTATCAGCTGAAATAACTTGATTAACCACATATTTTTTTAAAAGTTCATAAGCAAGAAAAGAAACCTTATTTTTTTTAATAAAAAAAGATAATTTATTATTTATTTTTTTTGCTTTATTATTAAAGTTAAACATAATTAGTTAATTATTAAACATTAAAAATCAATATAGTGTATTATAAAGCTCTTGTAAATACTATATATTGTTTTTGTAACTGAATGGAGTGATTTTTGGATAATATATTAATTGAAAAATATATTGAGAAAATAAAAGGCTTTTTAGATATAGCTTTAGTAAGTAATACAAATTTTTTGTTATTTATTATTGTTGCTTCTTTTATTTTCCTTTATTTAATTTTCAGATTTTTGATTGTAAAAAGAAAATTTAACAAAGAAAATTTAAAATCCAAAATTAAACCATCAATTAATGATGTCATTAATGAAGAAGATAAAAGTGTAGTTATAAAAAATAGTGATAATGATTTTGTTGATGTTTTAGTTGCAATTGAGGAAGAGATGGCTGCTGTGAGAGAATTGTATGTAGGAGGTTATATAACAAAAGGAATATATATTTCTGAAACAGATCGATTATACGAAAAAGCTAAAGTATTTGGTTTATAATTTATTTTTTATAGTCCTCAGCCCAGGCAGCAGCTAATAATTGCCTTATTCTAATAATATTTTCTTTAGCTGTGTTTGGAATAGTGATTTCAGTTTTTTTTCTTTGTATGTCTGCATTTAACCAATACATTTCTATTGAAGAAAGTAATTCTGATTTTTCTTTTTCTGAATTTTGATAATGTGAATAAATAGATTTTTTAATATTTTCAATTGAATTATTCATACTAAACACCTAATGTTTCAGCAATTTCAAAAATTTTTCGAGATTCTTTTTGATATACCTCTTTGTTTATATAACCTTTAATATATAATTCTCTAATGTTTTCCATTTC